>JAUZPH010000184.1 GCA_030706065.1 Bacillota bacterium
AGGCCTTGCCTTCTGCAGATAGTCTTAAATGGGAGTATAGAGTTGGAGATTCTCCAGTAGATAAATCAGGCCTTCCAGTTTGGATAAACGATAAAAGCAGCTCTGGCAGCTGGCTTCCTTGCAGTGTCCCTCAGGCGGGCATGAGTAATATATCTGATAACTATCTTTGGATAAAGACTACCCTCGCAGATTATAAGCTTCAAGAACCTGCCATATTTCTTTACACCTATGATAAAGTCTTTGAATTATATTTGGACGACAAATTGCTGTGTAAGTTCGGAGACTTTAAAACTGCAAATGATAAATATTCTCCCGGTTCCTCCTGGCACATAATAACCCTTCCGGCGGATTACGCAGGAAAAACTGTTTACCTTAGAATGTATTCCTTGAATAAATACGGGACAGGAATCCTGGGTGATTTCAATATAGGGCCAAAGAGCAGCTTTCTGGAAAAAATTCTTAAACAGGATATTGATACTGTGCTGCTGTCAGGAATTTTTGCTTTTGTAGGTATATGTTCCATATTGATTTCATTAATAAATAAGCTTAGAGCTAATAAAAAATCCCTTCTATATCTGGGTTTATTCTCAATTTTCACCGGCATATGGTTGATTTCCAATACAAGTATAAAGCAGTACTTCCTGGATGCTCCGGTGCTTTGGTTGTATATATCTTCATCTGCGCTTTACCTTATACCTGTTTGGTTCTGTTTATTTTTAAAGAGCATACTAAGCGGCAAATTTTCCAGTCTGATAAACCTATTGGCAGGGACAACCCTGACTTTTTCCCTGTTCAGCATTACAGGCAGTGTTTTGCGCCTTTTCTCCATATATAATACAATGAAGTATTTTCATATCCTGCTGATATCCATGATAGTAGTAATAACTTTTATAACGGTAAAATCCTTATTCAAGGGAACACGAACAGAAAGAACCTTCGGGGTAAATTTAGTTTTACTTTATGTATTTGCAGCTATAGACCTGATCCGCTGGTATACTGTCATCACAGTGGATTTTGACTTTGTTACGCAATGGGGAATGCTTCTGTTTATTGTAAGTATGGCCTTCTCCATTATACGCCAGTTATCAGAATCCGAAATCAAGTTAAAATTATATTCCGAGGAAATAAAACTGAAGGAAGAGATATTGGAAGAAAAGAAGAAGCTGTTAACTGAAATGTCTAACTACGATATGATGAAGACCGAATTCTTCGTGAATATTTCTCACGAGCTCCGCACACCTCTTAACATTATATTGAGTACTCTGCAGCTTATAAATCTTTATATGGATAAAGGCCAGGTATCCTCGGATGAAATTGAGCTTCCAAAGCATTTACAGGTTATGAAGCAAAATTGTTACAGATTAATCCGGCTGGTAAACAACATTATAGATATTTCTAAAATTGACTCAGGGTATATGGAACCGACTTTCCACAATCATGATATCGTTGCAGCAGTTGAGGACACCGCCTTATCTGCCGCAGATTACATAAGCAGCAATGGTATTGACTTATATTTTGATACCGATATAGAGGAAAAGCATATGTGTTTTGACAAGGAGAAAATTGAAAGGATAATGCTGAATCTGCTTTCAAATGCGGTAAAGTTTTCAAAGCCAGGATCGACAATTGCCGTAGAGCTTAAGGATATGGGAGATTCTGTTTCCATCAGCGTAAAGGACACGGGGATAGGTATCCACAAGGATAAATTGCAGGTAATCTTCGAGAGGTTTGTCCAAGTAGATAAGTCTCTCACCAGATCACAGGAGGGAAGTGGTATCGGCCTCTCCCTGGTTAAAGCGTTAGTTGAAATGCACAAGGGCACCATTACGGTAGAGAGTGAATACGGAAAGGGCACTACCTTCATTATTGCTTTACCGAGCACCCTGCCGGAGACCAGAAAGGAGGAATCCCAAAAGCTGAAGCTTCCATCAGCACCTGTAGAAAAAGTGTACATAGAGTTTTCTGATATATAGAGAGACAAAGGGACGGAACACCGTCCCTTTGTTTCTCTACTATTTCTTAAAGCATGTTTCTATATGATCATTTATCAATCCTGCAGCTTGAAGATAGGAATATATTGTTGTTGAACCTAAAAATCTGAAACCTCGTTTTTTTAGATCCCTGCTTATTTCATCAGAAAGAGAAGAAACCGCAGGTATCTCAGAAATATCCTTCCAATGGTTAACAACAGGTTTGTTATCTACAAAATTCCATATGTACTTGTCAAAACTGCCGAACTCTTCTTTTATCTTTAAAAACAGTCTGGCATTATTGATTGATGCATCTATCTTTCTTCTATTTCTGACGATTCCCGGATTATTCATAAGCTCATTAATTTTATTTTCATCATATTGTGATACTTTCAATGCATCAAAATTGTCATAAGCAGTTCGATAATTTTCCCTCTTCCTTAGAATTGTTATCCAGCTTAATCCTGCCTGAGCAGACTCCAAAAGGAGAAATTCAAAATGCACAATATCATCATGCACCGGAATTCCCCATTCATCATCATGATATTTTATGTAAAGTTCATCTGTACCGCACCAGGGACATCTCTCCATATTAACACCTCCAATGAAAATTATAACATAAAATGGCCTTGATGATGAGCGCTCCTCAAAGCTCATGAGTGACCCGTGGAGGTCACTGATAATCTGAGAACTGCCAAGTCCCACCGCCCTCTGCGAAAAAGCCCGAGTGTTATCTACGTCATTTAATTTATATCCTTGCTTATTTCATCAGAGAGAGAAGAAACCGGTAGAAATGTACGGAAGAAGGCTATGGACATAAACACTGTCTCCCTATCTCTAATGTTTACATTTTAGGATTAAAATGCTAGTATATACTTCATAGTACTTCTTTATAAAAACATGTGTGAATTTAAACCTTAAAGTATTCGCCTGAGAAAATATCGAATCTTCAACGATTTTTACGGATGTAAAATTTCAACAAATTAAATTTCGATTTTGAAGAAATTTTACATCCCTGGCGATAGACTAAAATATAAATTTCCGCAGCTATATATCATTTTAACGTAACTCTGTTGTTTTTTTAGGGGGGGAGTTTTTTGAAAGACAAAAAGAAACAGAAAGATATATCAAATTTAACTTCAGTTAAAAATAACATTTATGCAATGAAGTTGGTCTGGGGCTTTGACAAGCCTATAATACTGCATGCAATGATGCTGTCTGTGCTGGGATATTTTGAATGGATCTTTTACAGTGCTTTTTTTATGCGGTATCTTATCAATGCCTTTGAGAAAAATATGAGTTTTCAGAGCATCCTTGTTTTTATTCTGATCTGTGGAGTGGTCTTTATTTTCATAGCCCTGTACAGGAGCTATACAAACAATGTTACTATTCCACTGACAAATACGAAGATATATCAAGGGCTTTATATGAGGCTTTATCAAAAGGCCAGAAATGTTGAACTGAGCTGCTTTGAGGATTCAGAATTCTACAATAAGTATACAATGGCCATTGATGGAGCCGGAGACAGAATTCAAAGTGTCGTCCAGAATGTGTGGGGAATACTGACTGGTGTCGCTGCAACTGTTATAGTATTTTACTCAATGTATGATATCGATAAGATAGCAGTGCTCTTTGTGATTTTCCCCATCATCGGCAACTTTGTCTTTGGAGGTATCATGAATAAGCTTGTATTGAAACGGTACAAGGAAGGTGTTCCCAATGATAGAGTCTTTCAGTATGTAAACCGTGTAATGTACCTGGCGGAATACGCCAAGGAAATGAGATTGTCCAATGTTTACCGGCTCATAAAGGATAAGTATGATGAAGCTATAAAAAGAACCGTAAATATTGCAAATAAATATGCACCGAAGATAATTCCCATAGAGTTTCTGAAGGTTGTGTTTACATTCTCCATAATTTTCGAGGGTGTACTCCTCTATGGTGCCTATAAGGCTATGATAGTTAAAAGCATTTCTCTCTCTGAGCTGGCGGTGCTTTCCAGTACCATGGTATCTGCCACCTGGATTTTAATAGGCCTTTTCAACAGCATCATGGAGACTATGAAAAACGGCCTATTCGTCAATAATCTCCGTACTTTTATTGAGTACAAGGAAGTCATCCCGGAGGACTGGGACGGAAGCATGCCAGACCCTGTTATATCTTCTATAGAGTTCCGCAATGTGAGCTTTTCCTACAAGGACGGAAAGTATGCCTTAAAAAATTTGAACTTCTGCATAGACGGAAACAGTGTAGTAGCGGTTGTGGGACACAACGGAGCCGGAAAGTCCACGATAATAAAGCTTTTGTTCCGTTTGTACGACCCAACCGAAGGAGAAATCCTTGTAAACGGAAGGAATATTAAAGAATATAATTTGCGGGCCTACCGTCAATTGTTTGCCGCTGCCTTTCAGGACTATAAGGTACTTGCACTTTCCGTTAAGGATAATGTTTTAATGGGACATGTAGTTGAAAATGAAGATGAAGCTGTCATTGAAGCCTTGAAAAAGGCAGGTGTACAGGAAAAGGTGGAGTCCCTACCAAAAGGGATTAACACAATTCTGACAAAGGAATTTGATGAGGACGGAGCTATACTCTCCGGCGGACAATATCAGAAGATAGTTGTGGCCAGAGCCTTTGTACAAAATACTCCCATCAAGGTCTTTGACGAGCCATCCTCGGCACTGGACCCCATTGCTGAGTACGAGCTCTACAAGAGCATTATGAAAGAAAGCAGGAATAAAACCATGATATTCATTTCTCACCGTCTTTCATCGGTGCGCAGTGCAGACAGAGTATTCATGTTTGAGCACGGAGAACTCATCGAAGAAGGCACTCACGAGGAATTGATGAAACTGAAGGGTTCCTATGCAGACATGTATACAAAACAAGCCATGAACTATCTGGCAGTAAACAATATAGAAGAGGGGGTTGCGATATGAAGAATAAACAGCCCTTCAAGCAGGTATTGGATAATAATTTATTCATTTTTAAAATCTGTTTTTCTGCATCGCCTTTATATATCATAGCATTCATCGCTGATATTTTGAGAAATCAAATTCTTGTATTTGTTGAACACACCTATGGCATCGGTTATGTGCTGGAATCCGTGGAATATGGGCGTCCCTTCCGCAGTGTAGCGGTATTTATAATCGTCTTGTTTATTTTGATAGGTATAGGAATGCTCTACGGTGCCTTTGTAACCCACCGTATAGCACAGAAGGCCATGCCGATAATGAAGCAGAAGCTGAAGTTCCTGCTTTATGAAAAGGCACAGAAGCTGGATTTGGAATGCTACGACAATCCAGAGTACTACAATGAATTTGTGCTGGCAGTATCGGAAGCTGACAAACAGGTTGACAGGCTGATGGAGTTTTTGAATAAGCTCTTTACCGGCCTCACCGTATTTGTTACAACAGGAGCATATTTCCTGGTTAAGGATTGGCTTTCCGTATTCTTCGTACTGGTTTCCTTTATATTCTCCTTCATGCTTATGCAGTTATTCAATAAGATTAACTATAAAATTCGTCTGGAGAAGAATCCCGAGGAAAGAAAAAGAGCCTACGTTAACCGGGTTTTCTATCTGAATGACTATGCCAAGGAGCTGCGCCTGAACCCGGATGTGTCCAATAAGCTCTTTGACAAGTTCAAGGAGGCCAACAAGGCAATATATGACATAGATAAAGCCAATGCAAAGAGGAAATTCTATATAAGTTTCGTCAGAGACTATATATCCAATGACTTTATCAGTGATGTACTCTATATAACATACCTGGTATACAAGGCTACTGTACTGCGTCTGATTTCCTACAGCAGTGTGGTGATTTTGTTTAACTCCTTTGGAAGCTTTAAAAGAAGTCTTAGGATTATGACGGAAATTTATCCCTATGCCAGTGAGACAAGCTTATATGTGGAGAAGATAAGAAACTTCTTAAATTACGAGCCTAAAATAGTAAGCCACAAAGGGCTTGATGTTCCAACGGAGCCAAGGATTTTTGAATTGGATAATGTTACTTTCGCCTATAAAGAAGGAGAAAACAGTGTCATCAACAACATAAACATGACCATCAAGCCCTATGAAAAAGTGGCACTGGTAGGCTATAACGGAGCGGGTAAAACCACTCTCATAAAGCTGCTGATGCGCCTTTACGATGTTAAGGACGGAATGATTTCTCTGGCCGGCGTGGATATTAAGGATTATGATGTAGCTCAATACCACGATCACGTCGGAACAGTTTTCCAGGATTATATGCTCTATGCAGCAACTGTAAAGGAAAATGTATTGATGGATAACGCAGGCGGAGTGCCGGAAAAGTCTGTTATGACAGCTCTGGAACAAAGCGGCTTCGCAGAAAGGCTGCGCAGCCTGGAAGATGGTCTGGATACTCCTTTGACGGCAGAATTTGAAGAGAACGGCGTTAACCTGTCCGGCGGCGAAGCTCAGAAGCTTGCCATCTCCAGGGCCTTTTACAAGGATTCCTGCCTGATTATTCTGGATGAGCCCTCTTCTGCCCTGGACCCTATTGCCGAGTATCAGCTGAATCAGTCCATGCTGGAGGCTGCTGCCAACAAAACAGTGGTTTTCATCTCCCATAGACTGTCTACTACCCGTTTAGCTGACAAGATATTTATGCTGGAGGACGGAAGAATCATAGAAGCAGGCAGCCACAATGAATTGCTGAAGCTGAACGGCAAGTATGCCGAAATGTGGAGAGTACAAGCCGGACAGTATTTAAATGCTTAATGTCTCCGTTATGAAGGCATATAGATGGTTAGCTTTAAACCTTAACAATTCACCTGAGAAAATATCCAATTTTCAAGGGTTTTTCGAAGATGATAAATATAACTATAAGTTAACCGCTGTCCGGATAAGAAGCCTTGGTGTTTTCTATGAACATAACAATAAGTCACTAAAAGCCGCAGGGGCCCTGCGGCTTTAATTTATCCAATCTCCTTATTTTGATGACGAAGTTCAGATATTTCACCTGAAAACTTTAAGATATGTTTGAAATTGCAGTTGAGTAGAAATATCCCCCTGGAGCAAAGTCCCGCTCCTCCCCGTAGTTTTGTTTGGCAAGCTGTTCTGCCGCTTTGATGTGGTCATGCATAAAATCAACGATTTGCATCTTTATGCCCTCCATCTCCTCAAA
>JAUZPH010000185.1 GCA_030706065.1 Bacillota bacterium
ACTAGTTGAAAGGGCGGAGACAGGCTATGAATATAAATATATGCGAGGAAATAGAGAGGCTTCTCCAATATGGTGCAAGTAAGAGCCTGATGGATGAAGCGGATAAAGTTTATACCAGGAACAGATTGCTGGAGGTACTGGAGCTAGATGACTTTGCAGAGGTGAAAATAGAGGAAGAGGCATTGGAATACCCGGATGAAATACTGGAGAATATAATGGCCTGGGCTCTTGAAATCGGGATTCTTGAATATGAGGGTGGAGTATACAAGGATCTGTTTGATACAAAGCTTATGGCATGTCTTATGCCTAGGCCTTCAGAGGTAATTTCAAAGTTTAACGAGCTTTATCTTGAGAATAAGAAAGCTGCAACGGATTATTACTATTCCTTGTGCAGATACTCCAACTATATAAGGACAAACAGGGTGGCGAAGGATCTAAAATGGCAGGTTGAGACCGGTTATGGGCCTATAGATATTACAATCAATCTGTCAAAGCCGGAAAAGGACCCCAAGGCCATAGCGGCGGCTAAAAATCTGCCTTCTGTAGCTTACCCGAAATGCCTCCTCTGCAGGGAGAATGAGGGCTATGCAGGAAGGCTCAATCATCCTGCCAGACAGAATCACAGAGTTATTCCGGTAACACTGAACAACGAAGATTGGTTTTTCCAGTACTCTCCCTATGTCTACTATAATGAGCACTGCATAGTATTCAAGGGCGGTCATGAACCTATGAGAATTTGCAAAGAAACCTTTACAAGGCTTTTGGACTTTACTGAGAGGTTCCCCCATTACTTTATAGGCTCTAATGCAGACCTGCCAATAGTAGGAGGCTCAATTCTGTCCCATGACCATTTTCAGGGCGGGAATTATACCTTTGCCATGTCAAAGGCACCAGTGGAGGAAGTATTCGAGGCTAAGGGCCTTAATGGAGTAAGTGTAGGCAAAGTAAAGTGGCCAATGTCCGTTATAAGGCTGGAAGGGGAAATAAAGGAAGAGGTTATTGATGCCGGTTACAATATCTATACCCAATGGAAGGACTATTCCGATGAATCCGTAGATGTCCTTGCATATACTCAAGGAACTCCTCACAATACGGTAACCCCTATTGCAAGGATGAAAGACGGAAAATTCCAGCTCGATCTCGTACTGAGAAATAACAGAACCTCCAAGGAACACCCGGACGGCATATTTCATCCTCACAGCGAGCTTCATCATATCAAAAAGGAAAATATAGGGCTTATTGAAGTGATGGGCCTGGCGGTACTGCCGGCGAGACTTAAAAGCGAACTTAAGGAACTGGAGTATTTTCTTCTAAACAAGGACAGTCTGGGTGAAATTGACAGCAGGGAAGAGCTCGTCAAGCATAAGGAATGGTGCTGCGAGATTATCGGAAAATATGGCAATATAGACGGCGGTAATGTGAGCTCAATACTACAGAAAGAAGTGGGTATGAAATTCCTGACAGTTTTGGAGCATGCAGGTGTATTCAAGAGGGACAGGACAGGGCAGGAAGCCTTTAACAAGTTTGTTAAATTGTTATAACACCTGTTGAATGTTAAAATAAACTGAGGAGGCTATGAAATATCAGTATTTTATCATAGCCTCCTAATGATATAAAATTTGATTGTAAAGGCAGGTCATATTAATGGCAACCATTAAGGACATTGCAGCCAGAGCGGGAGTATCTATTGCTGCCGTTTCAAGAGTTTTGAATTTTGATGAGACCATAAATGTTTCCGACAGCACAAAAAAGAAAATTCTTGAGGCTGCGGAGGAGCTGAATTATATTCCTCTCAGGGAAAGGAAAAACAGGAAGAAGGATTATATAAACCTTGGTATAGTGCACTGGTATTCCGACAAGGAAGAGTTGGAGGACCCCTATTATCTTTCTATAAGAATGGGAATTGAGAAACACTGTGCCGATGAGCATGTGTTCTTTGTCAGGATCAACAAGGGGGAAAAGTATGAGAAATTGGAAAGCCTGGATGGAATTATCGCCATCGGTAAGTTCGGAGACAAGGATATTGAGGGCTTCAGAAAGCTTACTACAAATATAGTCTTCGTAGATTCCTCGCCGGATGAGGACCTCTATGACTCTGTAGTTATAGATTTCAGAAAGGCAGTGACAGGAGTACTTGACTACCTGACCTCCCTGGGACATAAGGAGATCTACTACATGGGCGGAGAGGAATATGTTAATGAAGGCACTACCAAGGTAAAGGATTATAGATTGGAAACATACAGAGACTATATGGAGGAAATTGATCTATACAGCAGTGATAATGTATTACTTGGAAGGTTTACTCATGCCGACGGCTACAGATTGATGAGGGAGGCTCTTTTGCAAGGCAGGAAGCCCAGTGCGCTTTTTATTGCCAGTGATTCCATGGCCATCGGAACATACAAGGCAATAATGGAGGCGGGGCTTAGTCTTCCCGGGGATATCAGCGTCATTGGCTTCAATGACATATCCACAGCTCAATATATGATACCTGCCCTGAGTACGGTGAAGGTATACAAGGACTTTATGGGTGAAACTGCAGTAGACCTGATACTGGAAAGATTGAAAAATGAGAGAGCTATAAGCAAAAAGATCATAGTGCCTACCAGGCTGATAATAAGGGAAAGCTGCAGGTCTTTAGAATAATAATTTTACTGGAAGAAATAGGTTTTGCAATAAAAGTCCATTTGACCTCCAGGCTTTATATAATTTATAATGTATAAGAATATGGACTTTGTTAAGAATTGTTTATAGACAACCAATTTGGATCAAATTAAGTCTGAGTAATTGGCATGTACAGAATATATAATTGGAAGAGGATTTTTATGAAGAAGCTTATGGATATGACTCCCTTTGAGCTCGGGGAGAGCGGAAAAGAAGAAGCTGTAAAGTATTTAATAATGTATCTTTCAAAGGGTACGCCAAATAACAAGAGGCTGGCAGCCTCCGCCATAGGCAAGCTTTCCGAAAAACACAGGGAGGCCTGTCAAAAGGCGCTGCCCTTTTTAATAGAAAATTTAAGTGACAGCCACAGCCAGGTGAGGCAATATACCCTGAAGGCCATGACGAAGCTGGGACTGCCGGAGGAATACCGCAAATTCATATACAGTATATCGAAAAATGACAGTATGGAATACAACAGAAGGGCTGCAGCAGAGCTTTTCAACACGTTTACCGAAGCTGAGTCAGAACCGCCGGCAGCAGGGCCTAAAGATGAAAGGTCCTCATCAATGGAGTTTTCTGAAAATGTACCTGTCAGAAATATCAAAGCCGAGGAAGAAAGCTTCATCGAAATGCTCAATAAGCGGTGCGGTATCAGTCTAACTGATAAACAGAAGGCGGCTGTGCTTCATAAGGATGGGCCTGCGCTTGTACTGGCAGTTCCTGGAGCAGGCAAGACTACAGTGCTGCTGGCCAGGACAGCAAACTTGATAATAAACCACGGCATCAATCCTGCAGCTATACTGTCCATTACCTTCAGCAAGGCCTCGGCAATGGATATGAAGAACAGATATTATGCTTTTTTTAAGGATATAACCTCCATAGGAGCAAACTTCTCCACCATCCACTCCTTCTGTTTTGAGCTTATACGGAAGTATTCAATAATGAAAAATGTAAATTATAAGATAATCGAAGATGGGGACAACGGCAGTGAGAAGAGGTCGATTCTCAGGGAACTCTTCAAGCATTATAATGGTGAGAGTATTGATGATGATGCCCTGGAGGATATGATCAACTCAATAAGTTATGTAAAGAATATGATGCTCGGCAGGGAAGAAATTGATGAATATTCCACAGGACTGGACATAAGATGCTTCAGCGAAATCTTTTCATCCTATGAAGAAGTCAAGGAGAAGAATAATTATCTTGATTATGATGACATGCTTACGAAAGCTTTCCACATATTGAACTCGGAAGAGGACATATTGGAAAGGTACAGAAGCCTCTATAAATATATCCAGATTGATGAGGGACAGGACACTTCCAGGATTCAGCATAAACTGATAGAGCTGATAGCAAGGCCGAAGAACAATGTCTTTATAGTAGCCGATGATGATCAGAGTATTTACAGCTTCCGAGGAGCCTATCCGAAGTTTTTGCTGGAATTTGACCGGATGTACAGCGGTACTGTGAAATACTTCATAGAGCAGAATTTCAGGTCTACACCGGAGATAGTGAATCTTGCAAACAAGTTTATCCGGTTCAACAGTGAAAGGTTTATGAAGAATCTGCATACAAAAAACAATTCCGGCGCTCCGGTGAAGGCTGTGAAGCTTAAAGACGAGATAGAAGAGGCGGACTATATCTTAAAGCAGCTCCAGACAGCAGAAAACCGGGAAAGCGTCATACTATACCGAAACAATATGGCTGCCATAAGGCTTGCAGATGAACTCAGCAGGAGGGGTGTTTCCTTTTATATAAGAGACTACAACCGGTTCTTCTTCAAGCATTTTATAATAGAGGATATACGGTGCTTTATTCTCTTCACCCTGAATTATGGAGATGCGGATGCCTTTAAGAGGATATACTACAGAATTAACAGCTATGTGGCAAAAGATACTGCCGCCCGGCTTGCAAAGCTTGCTGACGGAAACAGGGATGTATTCCAAATCGGAGGCTCCATTCCGGAGTTAAGCCGGGATCAAAAGGGAGCACTGGGGAGGCTCAGGAAGGTTTTTGAATTTATTAAGCTGAAGTCGCCCTATGACTTTATTGAATATATTGAAAAGGAATTAGGCTACAGCCGGTATTTGAAGGATAACTGCCCGAAGCTCGGCTATAGTTATGAAAGCCTGAGGGTCATACTGTCGAATTTAAAATCCCTGGCGGCGAGGTGCAGCAGCTTTGCCTCTTTTCTGGTGAGGCTGGATGAGCTTGAGAAGGTGCTGGAGGATTCAAGATATAAAAAAGGGAAAACGGATATTACACTTTCTACCATACATTCCTCAAAAGGGCTTGAATTTTATAATGTATTTTTGATAGACTTAATAGATAATATAATGCCTACCCGGTCCAGCATTGAAAGCTATGAAAAGGGAAGCCGGGAGGAGCTGGAAGAGGAGAGACGGCTCATGTATGTAGCCCTTACAAGGGCGAAAAAAAATCTTCATATAATAACACTGGAATCCAGGAATGAGGAAGCGGTGAAGCCCTCAAGGTTTATAGAAGAAGTTAAATATTCAATATAAAGGATGGGATAGTTTGATCAGAGCAGTATTGTTTGATTTGGATGGTACCCTTATAAATACGAATAAATTGATATTGGAATCCTTCAGGCATGCCTTCAGGAAACACCTTAACATCGAAATGGATGAGGAAAGGATAGTCAGGTTCTTTGGAGAGCCTCTGAAAAAGAGCATGAAATCCGTCGACCCGGAGAATGCAGATACACTTATAGAATATTTCAGGGAGTTTAATGAGGCGCAGCATGATGTATTGGCAGAAAGATATGCCGGTACGGAAGAGGCAATAACAACCCTGAAGGAAATGGGTATAAAGGTCGGAGTTGTTACCTCCAAAAGGAGAGTCATGGCAGAGAGAAGCTTGAAGCTCATAGGGGTGTTTCACATGATGGATGTGATTATCACTCCGGAGGATACGGATAAGCACAAGCCCGACGGCGCTCCCATGCTGCTGGCCTGCGAAAGGATAGGAATTGCACCGGAGGAGGCATTGATGGTGGGAGACAGTATTTACGACCTGGAGTGCGGAAGGAATGCCGGCAGCAGAACCGCTGCAGTGACTTATTCTTCCTTTTCTCTGGAGGAGCTAATGAGCTACAGGCCGAATTTTGTTGTAGATAAGCTGGAGCAATTGACAGACATAGTACGTGAAATTGCCTAATCATGGTTGATTAACTCTTTTACTGAATTAATATATGTTTAGAGTTAAACGCCTATATATAAAGGAGTGATTCATATGCCTTATATCAACTGTACAACAACAAAAAAACTTACCGATGCTGAGAAGGATAACCTGAAAGCACAGATGGGAAAGCTTATAGAAATACTTCCGGGTAAAAGTGAAGACTGGCTCTTCGTCGGTTTTAACGACAACCAGACCTTATATTTCAGAGGACAAAAGATGGAAGCTGCCGCTGTAGTTGAGGTTAAACTCTTCGGTGCCTCAGAGAAAAAATTCAAGGATGAGCTTACTTCCGGGATTTGCAAGGCTCTGGAGAAGGAGATAGCAGTGCCCGGTGAAGGCATCTATGTTATCTTTACCGAGGTTACCGACGGTAACTGGGGCTGGAACGGCGGGCTGTTCTGACAAGTGTGCTCCGGCAGAATATTTAAAGTTATAGAAGGGCTGCTGCATAGTGAAAAACACATTGTGCACAGCTCTTTTCATATAAATATAAATCATACTTGTTATTCTGAGTATACATGATATTATTATAATGAAGAAAATTTTAACATAGCTATATGAGAGGAGCAGAGATTATGAATAGAGTATTGGAATTTTTACAGGAATGCGGCGTTTTTTACATAGCGACAGTTGAAGGGGATCAGCCGAGAGTAAGGCCTTTTGGCGCGGTTTTTGAATATGAAGGTAAAGTATACCTAACCACAAACAATACAAAGAAATGCTATAAACAAATTTTACAGAACCCCAAGGTTGAAATCTCCGGCATGAATAAGGGTGGACAATGGATCCGCGTTTCCGGAGAATTGACGGTTGATGACAGGAGGGAAGTAAAGGAAGCTGCACTGGAAGCAGTTCCGTCTCTTAAATCTCTGTACAGCCTTGACGATGGAATCTTTGCAGTTTTATACTTCACTGAAGGAACTGCAGTTATTTCTTCCTTTACTGCTGCGACTGAAACCTTCTCTCTGTACAATAAATAAGTCGGAAAATATCAGCTATTAATAAGGGAAGGTGGAACCACCAGTTCCACCTTCATCAAGTTCCTTTACTATTCTTCCATATTTAGATACTCAATATTTCCTTAAAGGCAGATGCAACCTTCTCTACATCAGCTCTTGTAACCCAGTAATGAGTTACGAATCTCATCTCTCCTTTTTCCGGGGCATTGACCTTTATCCCTCTATTCAAGAATTCAGATTGAAGCTGTTCACCGGATAAAGAGGTTTCCACCTTGAAGAATACCATATC
>JAUZPH010000186.1 GCA_030706065.1 Bacillota bacterium
AAATCTTCCAGCTTTAGCTGTCCACCGATGGGATGAAGATAAAGACTGTACAGTCCCTTCTGCTTCTGTCTAAATAATCTTGGGTGTGAACCCTCTGTCTCAATGCCGCCCTTGGAATATGCTTTTCCGGCGAGGTCAAGATCCAGGCCGCCCTTCTGCCTTGCTTCCTCCAGGTACTTTCTGTAGCATCCTGTAAAGGCCTCTTCACCCATCCTGTCCAGAATGTATCTTATTCGGGCTCTTGACTTGTTTTCGTAATCACCTTCATTAATGAAGAGGTTTGTTATTGCTTCAACATGATAGAGCACATCCTTTGGCTCTACCAACTCGCCAAGCTCTACTGCCAGTTTGGGATTTCTTCCGAGGCCGCCGCCCAAATAAACCTTGAAATATCCCTTTCCATTTTCCTCTACTGCCAAAAATCCCTGATCCGTCACTGTAACATGGGCATCATCCTCCATACTGCTTGAGAATGCAACCTTTAATTTCCTCGGAAGCCTGTATGTAGTTATTTTATTTAAAAAGTGCTTCCCCACTGCCAGCGCATAGGGAGTTACGTCAAAGGCCTCCTCCGGCTCTACACCGGACAAAGGTGAAATTGCAACATTTCTTGGAAAATTGCCTCCGGCTCCCCTTGTGTATATTCCATTTTCTATGCCTTCCTTCATAACCTCACAGAGTTCATCCATTCCAAGGCCGTGCAGCTGAATGGCCTGGCGGGTTGTCAGGTGTATCCCCCCAAGGTTATATCTCTCTGCTAATTCATATACCAATTTGAGCTGCTCCATGGAAGCCACTCCGGACATCATTCTTAACCTTATCATAAACTCACTGCCGCTGCGGTGGGCATACACACCCATTCCGCCGGAAATGGCCTTAAAATCATTCCTGCTGATTTCACCTCTTAAAAACTTATGCCCCTGTTCTCTGAACCCTTCAATTTCGCTAAAGAGAATATCATTCAAATTATTCATATAGCACCCCTGTAGATATTTAGTCGTTAGTTCGTTAAATTTTTCATAAACATTATACCTGCTTTCATTGAAAAAGTAAAACCCTGGCTCGCTGGTACCATTTTCCATCACGGCTCCCACCCCCCTGTTCTCCCGTATTTACAGTATAATAAAAAGCGGCCTAAGCCGCCTTCTATTTCATCTTAAAACCGTGTTTTTCCAGAAAGCCCTTCATATGAGGCCTCTGCACCGTACTCATATGCCTTGCCATCATGTCCGTCCAGGTATCGGCTCTCATCCCCTTTGTCCTGTCCAAATAGTAATCTTTTAATTCGGCATCATATTTCCCGAGCCTTTCCAGGTCGCCCTCGGTGGCATACTCATCCTTCTTGAATACTATATCTGCAGGGAGCCTCAGCTTTTTGTCAGGGTTGTCATCTGGGTAACCCAGGCACATTCCGAATACTGGATATACATTTACAGGAATATTTAACAACCGGCAGATTTCCTCAGGGTTGTTCCTTATACCTCCGATATAGACTCCTCCAAGGCCCACAGATTCAGCGGCAATCATTGCATTTTGGGCAGCCAGGGCTGCATCCACCGTGGCTGTAATAAAGCTTTCGGTATAACCCTCTGCCATCTCCGTTCCGTGCATTTCGCAGGCCATCTTGTGGCGGTTTAAATCGGCGCAGAATACCAGGAACAGGGGACACTCCTGAATATAAATCTGATTTCCGGCCAGTTCGGCAATTTTATTCCTCTTCTCCCTGTCTTCAATCCTCAGGATGGTATAAGCCTGTATGAAACTTGATGTCGATGCGCTCTGCGCAGCTTCGATTATCAGGCTTACTTTTTCCTCTTCTATGGCCTTCTCCCGATACTTTCTTATAGACCTGTGGGAAGTCAGGAGTTTTATGGTTTCGTTCATATTATCTCCTCCTTGCTCTTTTTCCTATATATTAATAGAGTCAGGCATACCAAAATACATATTATGAAACATACCGCAAAGGCAGCTTCAACAGAGACATCTGCCGCACCTCCTATAACGGGATTGAAAAGTGCCCCGATTAAGTCTCCACCCATGGCATACACAGACAATATGGTAGCCCTGTCTCCGGTGGTGATGGATTTATTCTGCATGTCAAGGGCCATAGGCGCCGCCAGTGACATGGAACCCGCTGCAAGTATAATGCATAATATACTGAGCGGTGCACTCCTCGTAAATATAAGTGTAAGGCATGATACTGCGATAATAGAGTAAAGCAGCAGCATACCTGAAAGCTTTCCGAGACGCTCACTGACGGCATGAGCTTTTGCTGCACTTAAGGGTATTATCTGCACTGCCGCCGTCAATATTCCAAAATATTTTATGTCAATGCCGCTCCTGATATATTGAGCCTGATTCAGAAATACACTTACTGCCTGGATCACTTCCCTGCCTAAGGCGGCTGAAATTACAATCAACAGGATTTGTCTGTTTCGAAGAGCATTTTTCAGGCTTTTCCGGAGCTTTGGCCTCCTTTCCTGTGCCATTTCAATATCCCTCAGGAAAAAGGTCAGAAGTGCCGCCAATCCGTAAGGGATAATGGTGAGCAGCGCCGTCTCATCCATTGACCTTCCCACTATTGCCGTAGAGAGCAGAGAAGCTGCCAGAAAACCCGCGGTAGCTACTGCCGAATACCTCCCTATTACTTTTTCAGACTCATCTTCGCCGGCGGATGAATACAACAGGGCAATGTCGCAGCCGGAAATGCCGGACAGCGCAAGGGAAAGGAATACTCTCTCCAGCAGGAACATTCCAAAGGAATGGGCTTCATAAAAAATAATCTTTGAAAAAAAGTATATAAAATTAGAAATAATCAAAGTTTTCTTATATCCAAACCTGTCAGCAAAAAAACCCCAGGGAACTTCAAAGATAATCATGAGAATCCAGGATATGGACTCAATGAGGAATATGTCGTACATCGAAATTCCTCTGTGCTGTCTGTACAATGTTGCAATAGGCCCATAAAAAATAAGGCCCTGCAGAAACACAATTGCATACATCAGGTATACATTGTTTTTTCTGTCCAACTTAATTCACCTCCCAAAATCGCAGGTCAAAAAGCCCTTTTCACAAAGGGCTCAAAAAAATGGCTTATGGGCGGTCTATTAAATCGGACTTCTCATATCTTACAGAACCTCACTTTTTGTTTCGTTATCCCCTAGTAAATATTGTACCCTTCATATTAAATTTTGGCTATACCGTTTTTTAAAGATGTGTGAGTTTAAACAATAACAAATTCACCGGAGAAAATATCGAATCTTCACCGATTTTTCCGTATGTAAAATTTCATCATATATCACAACAATAAAATATCAAATCTTCACGGATTTTTATTGTTGCTCATTCAAAAGAAATTTTACATACTAGGTGAAAAACTAAAATATAAACTCACACATCTACATCTATATTGCCAATTTATTTTGGTATATAATATAGGAATGAATTATTTTTTGAAATACTACCGGGGGTGTTATTAATGGACAAGATAAGGTTGGGAAGGACAAATCTCATGGTTACAAGGAGCGGTTTTGGTGCTCTTCCTGTTCAAAGGGTTTCCCTCGAGGAGGCTAAAAAGCTTCTTGTGAAGGCTTATGAAAACGGGATAAATTTTTTTGATACTGCGAGGGCATATTCCGACAGCGAAGAAAAGATAGGCTATTCCCTCTCCGACGTGAGAAAGGATATCATAATAGCGACAAAGAGCCATGCCCAGGATAAGGCGACTTTGCTGAAGTATTTAGAAACAAGCTTACATAATATGAAGACGGATTATGTAGATATACTTCAGCTCCACAATCCGGGTGTACTTCCGGATCCTGAAGACCCTGAGGGCCTTTATGCCGGCCTTTTGGAGGCAAAGAAAAGAGGAATGATCCGCTTTATAGGCATTACAAATCACAGGATAAAAAACGCCCTGGAGGCTGCAGCTTCAGGTCTTTACGATACTGTACAGTTCCCGCTGAGTTCTCTTTCTGCAGATCATGATTTAAAGCTTATCGAAGAGTGTAAAAAATATGATGTAGGTGTAATCGCAATGAAGGCTCTCTCCGGAGGGCTTATAACAAATGCTGCCTCTACCTTTGCCTTCTTACGGCAGTTTGACAACGTTGTGCCGATTTGGGGAATTCAGAGGGAGAGCGAACTTGATGAATTTATAAGCTTTGAGAAAAATCCACCGGTGCTCGACGAAGCCATGTGGAAAATAATAAATAAGGATCGTGCGGAACTTGCAGGTGACTTCTGCCGCGGCTGCGGTTACTGCCTGCCCTGTCCGGCGGGAATTGAAATACCTACCTCTGCCAGGATAACTCTCCTGCTTCACAGAGCTCCATATCAGGGCTTTCTGGAGGATGAATTCAAGGAGAAAATGGAGCGTATCAATAACTGCATTGAATGCGGCCATTGTAAAAGCCACTGCCCATACAAGCTTGATACACCAAACTTATTAAAGAGAGAGCTAAAAAGCTATAATGAATTTTACGTGCTTCACAATACTGATAAATAATAAAATGACCGGCAGGCTGCCGGTCATTTCTCGTACTATATCCAATTTCTTCTTAATTTGTATTGACATCTGCATTGAGTAAATATATAATTGAATTTCTTCCCAAATTTATACACTTTTGTTTTTATAAGGAGTGATAGGATGATTGAAGTCCAAGCCTTAAACAAAACCTTCAAGGTAGTCAAAAGGAACGCCGGTGTAGGTGCTGCTGTTAAATCCTTATTCATGCCTCAATACTCTTTCGTCCGGGCTTTGGAAGATATAAGCTTTAAAATTGATGAAGGTGAAATTGTTGGTTATATCGGCCCCAACGGTGCCGGGAAATCCACGACAATAAAAATCATCAGCGGTATTCTTGTGCCGGACAGCGGCAGCTGCAGCATCCTTGGGTATACTCCCTGGAAGGACAGAATTAATCATGTGAAGAACATTGGTGTGGTTTTCGGACAGCGTTCTCAGCTCTGGTGGGATGTTCCGGTGATTGATTCCTTTAATCTTTTAAAGGATATTTACATGATTCCCCAAAAATATTATACCGCCACTCTCGAGCTGTTAACAGATACCCTGGATCTGTCCTCCATACTTTCAACTCCGGTGAGGCAGCTGAGCCTCGGCCAGAGAATGAGGTGCGAAATCGGTGCATCACTGCTTCATAACCCCAAAATATTATTTCTTGACGAACCTACCATAGGACTTGATGCTGTGTCAAAAATGGCTGTACGGAACTTCATCAAAACAATAAACAAGGAAAAAAAGGTAACAGTGATCCTGACAACTCATGATATGAGTGATATAGAAGCCCTGGCGGAAAGGATAATATTGATTGGAAAAGGCAGAATTTTGATGGATGGAACGCTGGCAGATTTGAAGGGCAGGTTTACCGCCCAAAAAACTTTGACTGTAGACTTTACAGAAAGCAGCGAAGATATAAACATTGAAGGAACAACTATCCTCTCGAAATCGAAAAACAGGCTATCTCTGTCCGTAGACTTAAACAGGATAAAGGTCTCTGAAACAATAGCTCTCTTATCAGACAAGCTCGATATTCTGGATGTTTCCGTAGAGAGCCGTCCCATTGAAGAGATCATAGTTAACCTGTACAAGGAGTATGAGATATGAGGGCTTACTACTCTTTGTTTAAAATGAAACTGCTGAAGGGGCTCCAATATAGGACTGCCGCACTGGCGGGAGTAGCCACACAGTTCTTTTGGGGATTTATGTACATCATGATATTCGAAGCCTTTTATGGCAGCACAACCGCTGTGCAGCCCATTTCCTTGAGACAGCTGATTCAGGTAACCTGGCTGCAGCAGAGCTTTCTGGTATTCGTCATTCTGTGGTTCAGAGATGCTGAACTGATGAACCTTATTACCAGCGGCAATATAGCCTATGAGCTCTGCCGCCCCACAGACCTGTATGGCTTCTGGTATTCGAAGCTCACAGCCCAGCGGCTTTCCGGGGCAATCCTGAGGTGCTTTCCTATAATTATTGCTGCATCGCTGCTGCCTTACCCATATAATTTATCATTTCCCCCGAGCCTGACATCCTTCATTCTGTTCATCATCACTCTAACCCTTGGCCTTATACTGATAGTTGCCATATCCATGCTGATATATATATCCACCTTTTATACAATGTCACCAATGGGCTCGCTGCTGATTTTTGGAGTGTTGGGAGAGTTTCTTTCCGGGCTCGTAATTCCGGTACCGCTTATGCCGGAGGGGCTTCGGAGAATTGTTTATCTGCTGCCCTTCAGATATACCTCCGACCTGCCTTTCAGGATATATGCAGGCAATATAGGATATGGCGAGGCAGTGCTCGGCATAGGAGTTCAGTTTGTCTGGATCTTGGTACTTATCGGCCTTGGAAGGTTATGGATGAGCAAAGCTTTAAAAAGAATCATAGTTCAAGGAGGTTAGTATAATTGCGGTTGTATTTTAGGTATATGTCAATATTGTTGAAGAGCCAGATGGAATACAGGACCTCCTTTTTCCTGCTCTCTGTCGGGCAATTCTTTGTTCCTTTTACGGTCTTTCTTTCAATACTGTTCTTTTTCCAGCGGTTTCCCAATGTTGGCGGCTGGACTCTTTATGAAGTAGCCCTGTGCTACTCGGTTATTCACATCGCTTTTTCAGTGAGCGAATGTTTTGCCAGGGGTTTTGACGCCTTTTCATCCACCATTGTCGGAGGAGACTTCGACCGTATTCTTGTAAGGCCAAGATCTACCATACTGCAGGTTTTGGGCACAAAATTCGAATTTTCCAGAATAGGCCGTCTTACTCAGAGCATTATTGTACTTGTCTTTTCACTAAGCAGCCTTGATATAACCTGGAATCTGCTCAAACTGATAACCTTGATTCTGATGATGCTTAGCGGAATATTTATATTCACAGGAATTTACATGCTTGGAGCTTCCCTCTGCTTCTGGACCATTGAAGGCCTGGAAGTAATAAATATATTTACTGACGGCGGACGAGAAATGTCCCAATATCCACTTAGCATCTACAAGGAATGGGTACGGAAATTTTTCACTTTCATTATACCCTTCGGA
>JAUZPH010000187.1 GCA_030706065.1 Bacillota bacterium
GATTTATTCGTAGAAAGATACAGCTACTACGACCAGGCAGGATTGGCGTTTACTCATGACATGGGAGTTTCCAACGGGTTCTCACCGAAGGAATATTCTTCCTATGAGCTTCCAAACCTTGATGGATGCTTCAGCTATATGACCAACGAGGAACTATTGAACTGGATATTAACCGGTGCAGTCTATGCCCTGAAGATGCAGGATAGAGAATGGCTGAAGAAGAACATAAAAGTCTTTACCGAATGCTTTGAGTCTCTGGCAGCCAGAGATAAAAACAATGACGGTATAATGGATATAGACAGCACAAGGTGTGAAACAGGTGCTGAAATAACAACCTATGACAGTCTTGATGTGAGCCTTGGCCAGGCAAGAAACAATCTCTACCTGGGAGTGAAGAGCTGGTCTGCCTATGTACTTTTCGAAAGAATATTCAGGGAATTCAATCTGGAGGAACTTTCAACAAGAGCCCTGGCTAAAGCAAAGGCAGCTGCAGATACCGTTGTAAGCAAATTTGACGAAAAAGAACAGTATATACCTGCTGTATTTGAAAAGGGAAATACTTCAAGGATAATTCCTGCAGTAGAGGCTCTTATATATCCATATATCATCGGGGATTCCTCGGTTGTGAGTGAAGAGGGCGCTTACGGAGAAATGATAAAAGTACTGAAAAAGCACATACTTACAGTAATGAAACCTGGAATATGTATTGATGCGGTTTCCGGAGGCTGGAAGCTCTCCTCTACAAGCAAGAATACCTGGAACAGCAAGATATTCCTGTGCCAGTATGTAATTAAAGTGATACTTCACATGGACTTTGAAGGTGAAGAAGAATGGGATAGGGTGCACGCAGTATGGCAGCAGGCAAGCTGCAGCGTTGACGGCGCAACGGACCAGGTAAACAGCGATAACGGAACCCCAAGGGGCAGCAGGCTTTATCCGAGACTTGTAACAAATATTCTCTGGATGAAATAAATCAAACACTTATATGTCCGATAGGCCGAAGCAAAACCGAGAGATTTTCGGATAAGCCGGCCTATAAGGTTATTGGTAATGTAAACGATAATAATAATATTCGAATTGAGCGGCATCAAGGATGAAACGGATACCTACCTCGGACTTGATGACAGCAAAATAACCAGTTACTAAAATTTATATTAATTGAAAAGGATGACGAAAAATGAATAAAAAGAATACCAGTGTTAGTTATTTTCAAAATCCAATTCTGCCCGGGTTTTATCCGGATCCATCCATCTGCAGAGTTGGCGAAGACTATTATCTAGTAAATTCAAGCTTTGCCTATTATCCCGGGGTGCCCATATTCCACAGCAGGGATATGGTTCACTGGGAACAAATAGGACATGTTCTTGACAGGGCATCACAGCTCAACCTTGATAACCTTGAACAATCCAGGGGAATATTTGCGCCAACCATACGTTATAACAAAGGAACTTACTACATGATTACTACAAATGTAGACAAGGGCGGCAACTTCATAGTAACTGCTGAAAATCCTGCCGGGCCCTGGTCCGATCCATATTGGCTGGATGCTCCCGGGATCGACCCGTCCCTCTTCTTTGACGACGACGGGAAGGCATATTATGCAGGCACAAGGCCAGCATCGGAAGGCGAGAAATATTCCGGAAACTGGGAGGTTTGGCTCCAGGAACTGGATTTAAAAACAATGAAGCTTGTAGGAGAAACTTATCCGCTTTGGCGCGGTGCGCTGAAGGAGGTAGTTTGGCCGGAGGGACCACATCTCTATAAGATAAACGGGTTGTACTACCTGATGATAGCTGAAGCAGGAACAGGGCACGAGCATGCAGTGACCATTGCAAGGAGTGAGAATATTACTGGCCCCTATAAAGGTAATCCATCCAATCCAATTGTGACCCACAGACATTTGGGAAGAAATTATCCCATAGTAAATGTAGGCCATGCCGATTTGGTGGAAACCCAGAACGGCGAATGGTGGATGGTACTTTTAGCCTCCAGGCCATACGGGGGATATTACAGAAATCTTGGACGAGAAACCTTCCTTGCTCCCGTTACCTGGGAGGATGGATGGCCTGTAGTCAGCCCCGGAACCGGAAAAGTCGAGTTCAGCTATCCTGTGCCGAATCTTCCAAGAGAATGTTATAGAGAAAAATCCAAATGTGATAATTTTGAAGGAAAAAGTCTTGATCTTACATGGAATTTTATACATACTCCAAGGGAAGAATTCTACAGCCTGGAAAGGCGTCCGGGATTTCTCAGCCTGAAACTGAGGCCGGCATCCATAACCGGGCTTGAGGTTCCCAGCTTTGTAGGAAGAAGGCAGCAGCATATAAACTTTGCAGCCTTTACCGCCATGGATTTTCAACCTCAGGCGGAGGGTGAAGAAGCAGGTATTGTTCTATATCAGAATAGTAGATTTAATTTCAGGTTTACTTCTGTACAGAGAGACGGAAAGAAATTTGTGAACCTGGTAAAATGCGTTGAAGGGAAGGAAGAAATCCTTGCTGAGAAGGAAGCTTCTGCCGGAAAACTATATCTAAAGGTTGAAGCAGAAGGCCAGGATTATAGCTTCTATTTTGGAGAAACTCCTGATTTATGTGTAACTCTTGCAGAAAAAGTTGACGGAAGAATTTTGAGTACGGATGTTGCAGGCGGATTTATAGGCGCGTACATTGGTATATACGCCTCCAGCAATGGTAAAAACAGTTCAAATTATGCGGACTTTGACTGGTTTGAATATGACGAATTATAATTTTGAGGTGAAGAAGATGAATATTAAATTTGATTTGTTCCCTCAGGGGAAAACAAAGGCTTTGACAATGAGCTATGATGATGGCCAGATTTTCGACAGAAGGCTCGTCGGGATATTCAACAAGTATGGAATAAGAGGTACCTTTCATCTGAATTCAGGAACCTTGGGGAAGGAACCTTTTATAAATGCAGAAGAAGTGGCAGAATTATATAAGGGCCATGAAGTTTCTGTTCATACAAAGACTCATCCATTTTTAAACTGTATTCCTGTTGAAGCAGTAGCAGAAGAAGTAATTGAGGACAGAAAGAACCTGGAGTCCCTGGTGGGATATCCAATAAGAGGTATGTCCTACCCTTATGGGGTGTATAACGAAGATACTATAAAAACCTTGGAGGCACTGGGAATTCAGTATTCACGAACCGTGAACGCTCATCATGATTTCAGAATACCGGATAACTTCTTAACCTGGCCAGCCACCTGCCACCATTCTGATAACCTGATAGAAACAGGTAAAAGATTTTTAAACTATCAATACAACGGAAAACTCAAACTGATGTATGTCTGGGGACACAGCTTTGAGTTTGACAGGGCGGATAACTGGGATTTGATTGAGGATTTCTGCAGCATGATGTCCGACAAGGACGAAATATGGTATGCAACAAACATAGAGGTTGTAAGATATGTAAAAGCTTTGAAAGCTCTTGAGTTCTCCGCAAAAGGAGATATTGTCTATAATCCAACGGCCATGTCTGTCTGGATAAATGTCAATGGCAGTGCTGTTGAAATCAAGAGTGGACAGATAGTGAAACTATAATTTATAAACCGAGTCATCGAGTCATCTGTTAAAATAAGCAAGTTTAACAGATGCTTAAGATTAACTTTTAAAGGAAGAGGTGTAGTTATGTCAAAGGAATGCAAAAATACGATTTTATCATTAGCGGAGGCCTATAAGGATTATTTCAAAATTGGAGCTGCAGTAACTGTAAATGACCTCCAGGGTATGCACGGGGATTTACTAAAAAAGCATTTTAATAGCCTTACTGCTGAAAATGCAATGAAGTTTGGAGAAATCCATCCGGAAGAGGATAGATATGATTTCGAGAAACCGGATAAGATGAAGGAATTTGCACTGAACAATAATATGAAGATGAGAGGACATACTTTCGTATGGCACAATCAGACTTCAAATTGGCTTTTCGTTGATAAAGATGGGAAGGAAGCTTCCAGAGAATTAGTACTGGAAAGATTAAAGCAGCATGTTAAAGTTGTCTGTGACAGATATAAGGATGTAGTGTATGCCTGGGATGTTGTAAATGAAGCTATAGAAGACAAAAATGGAGAGCAGTACAGAGACACAAAGTGGAGAAGAATTCTTGGCGAGGATTATATAAAGACTGTTTTTGAGATAGTAAAGGAACAGGACAGCAAGGCTGCTCTAATTTATAATGATTATAACAATGAGATGCCTGAAAAATTGGAGAAGTCCTATACCATGTTAAAGGAAATGCTGGAAAAGGGAGCACCGATTGATGGCGTCGGCCTACAGGGGCATTGGAATATAAGAGATAAGAATCTCATTGAAAATTTGAGAAGATCAATAGAAAGATATGCATCACTGGGACTAAAGCTTCAGGTAACGGAACTGGACGTATCCATGTTTGAATTTGAGGACAAGAGAACGGAGTTCAAGGAGCCGACTTCTGAAATGCTGGCTCTGCAGGAACTGGTATATAACGATATCTTTTCGGTTTTCAGAGAATATAAGGGTCTTGTTACTTCAGTAACCTTCTGGGGTATAAGTGATAAGTATACATGGAAGGACAACTTCCCTGTTTACGGAAGGAAGGATTGGCCAATGCTTTTTGACGTCAACGGCCAGCCCAAGGCATCCTTTGACAGGGTTGTAAACTTTAAATAAAGCTTTTATGTAGAGTTTGGATGTCCTGTTTTACTAATAACATAATTCGCAAGGAAAGGGCTTCGTGCCCTTTTCGTTTTATATTAATGGAGAATCAGGAAGGTGATGAATAATGGTAAGAATAGCTATAGTAGGTACCGGGAGCATTTCCCAGGAGCATATAAAAGGATACCTGCAGTTTCCGGACAGGTGCAAAATCGTAGCCTTGGTTGATATATATCCTGAAAAGGCAGAAGAGAAGAAGCAGAGATTCAACCTTGTGGATGCGGAAATATATGATGATCATAAAAAGATTCTGGAAAGAACAGATATAGATCTGGTGGATGTATGTACTCCACCCTACGTACATGCTGAAATATCGATTAATGCTCTAAATGCCGGAAAGAATGTATTATGTGAAAAGCCTATGGCTGCATCTTTGGAGGAATGTGATGCGATGCTTGAGGCAGCGGAAAGAAACAAGAAACTTCTTTCCATAGTAGCACAAAACCGCTATAGGACAGCCTTTATGAATTTAAAGAGAACCCTGGATTCAGGACTGGCAGGAGAGATAGTGCATGCCCAGATAGACTCCTTCTGGTGGAGGGGACACAGCTATTACGACCTCTGGTGGAGAGGTACCTGGGAGAAGGAAGGTGGCGGTTGCACCCTAAACCATGCAGTTCATCATATAGACATGACAGCCTGGATGATGGGTATGCCGGAGGAGGTACAGGCGGTTATGAGCAATACCTCCCATGATAATGCAGAGGTAGAGGACATATCCATTGCCATACTCAAATATAAAAGCGGTGCTCTGGGCCAAATAACAAGCTCGGTAATCCATCATGGAGAAGACCAGCAGATTATATTCCAGGGGAAGAAGGCAAGGATTTCAGCTCCTTGGAAAGTATACGCATCTACTGCACAAAACAATGGTTTTCCAACAAGAAGTGAGAGCCTGGAGCAGGAGATAGAGAAGTTTTATGAAAGTCTTCCTGAGGCAAAGTACAACGGACATACAGCTCAGCTTGATGATGTATTAAACTATTTTGAAACCGGAGAAAAGGTGCTTATACCGGGAGAAGAGGGGAAAAAGGCACTGGAGCTGATAACTGCAATTTACAAGTCAGCATCCACTAGGCAGCCCGTAAAGCTCCCACTGGCAAAGGACGACCCCTTCTATACTGTAGTGGGAATACAGACCAGTGTACCTCATTTTTATGAAAAATCCAACAGTGTTGAGAACTTCGGTAATGAGAATATTACTGTAGGAAGGGAGCTGTAATCAATGACTAAAGAGAGCGGAATGAACTATGCACCAAAAGGCAAACCGAACAGAGTATGTAAGGAAGGAGAATTTGTTATTGCCGCCGTGGGTCTGGACCACGGTCATATATATGGAATGTGTAACGGCCTCATTGAAGCCGGAGCACAGCTTAAATGGGTTTATGACTCGGATACTCAAAAGGTAAAAAAATTCTGTGAGGCATATCCCGGGGTAAAAGCTGCAAATAGTGAGGAAGAAATACTAAAAGACCCTTCCGTTCATATGATAGCAAGTGCTGCAATCCCTTCAGACCGCTGTGCTGTGGGCCTTAGAGCCATGGATGCGGGCAAGGACTACTTTGCAGACAAGGCACCGATGACTACATTGGAACAGCTCGAGCAGGCAAAGGCGAAGGTAGAGGAAACTGGAAGAAAATTCGCTGTATACTTTGGAGAAAGGCTTCACAATGAAGCATCCGTCTTTGCCGGACAGTTGATTGAGCAGGGAGCCATTGGACGTGTTCTACAGGTCATGGGGCTTGGACCACACCGTGTAGGCAGCGGCAGGCTGGACTGGTTCTATGAAAAAGACAAGTATGGCGGGATACTCTGCGATATAGGAAGCCATCAATTAGAACAATTTCTGTTTTTCTCCGGAGCAAGTGATGCAGTAATTCAAAACCCAAGAGTAGCAAATTACAAACATAAGGAACACCCGAATTTTGAAGATTTCGGAGATGTTTCTCTGGTAGGTAATAACGGTGCCACAGGCTATTTCAGGTTGGACTGGTTTACTCCAGATGGCCTTGGAACCTGGGGAGACGGCAGACTGTTCATATTGGGAACTGAAGGTTATATCGAGCTCAGAAAATATATTGATGTAGCCAGAGAAACCACTACGGATCATGTATATCTTGTAAACAAAGAGGGAGAACACCATTTTGAGGTAAAGGGACAGGTTGGCTTCCCGTTCTTTGGGCAGTTGATTCTGGATTGCCTGAACAGGACAGAAAATGCCATGACTCAGGAACACGCCTTTAAAGCAGTGGAATTATGCTTAATTGCCCAG
Organism: Bacillota bacterium; assembly: GCA_030706065.1. Lineage (GTDB taxonomy): Bacteria > Bacillota > Clostridia > Clostridiales > Clostridiaceae > JAEZDX01. Next base: position 6,982 of record JAUZPH010000187.1, read on the forward strand.
AAAGAGGCTGTAAAAATAGAATAGCCGAGTTGAAGTGCCTTA
>JAUZPH010000188.1 GCA_030706065.1 Bacillota bacterium
GAATTTAATATTATTCCTCAAAGGGGAGTAGCTTAAGACTCTTATGTCTGTAACTATTCGTCATTTCGGCGTAATGCCCGGATAGTTAACTCTATTTATATAGGATTTTAAAACCTGAATATTACTTATACATACTCAAAAACTGTTGACGATTCAGTATTTTGAAGCATGTATAAGTTAAGCTTCGTTCTTAAAACCCTTTAGAGATAGCAAGACCTTTGTTCCATTACATGTCATGGAGCAAGGGTCTTTTTAACGGGCCGGATAACGTCCATGTCTCTAAAATTATCGGTACAGATGCTGGAATTTAAACCTTTTGTATTCGCCTGAGAAAATATCGAATCTTCACCGATTTTTATTGTTGCTCATTCAAAAGAAATTTTACATACTAGGCGATAACTTAAAAAATAAATTTCCGCGTCTATACAGGGAATATTAATATTATCTTTGTGAAAGAGGTGTTTTAAATGTGGTTCCAAAAGACGGTAGGGACAGTAGTGATGGAGACGGAGACAGATATACTCAATGGCCTTTCTGATGAAGAAGTTGTGCGAAGAAGAGAGATGTATGGTTTAAACAAGCTTCAGGGTAAGAAAAAGAAGACCATGCTTAGGATGATTCTATCCCAGTTGAATGACGTGCTGATATATATACTGCTGGCAGCGGCAGTGGTATCCCTTATACTTGGTGAAGAAAGCGATGCCATAGTTATAGCTGTGGTAATAGTCATTAATGCCGTGGTGGGAGTAATCCAGGAATCAAAGGCAGAGAAATCCCTGGAGGCTCTGAAAAAGCTCTCGACACCAAAGGCCATAGTAAAGAGAAATGGAGAAATACTGGAAATTCAATCAGAGGAACTGGTTCCCGGCGATGTGGTCATAATCGATGCGGGAAGGTTCATCCCCTGTGATCTCAGGCTGACTGAAACAGTTAATTTAAAGATTGAGGAATCCACCCTCACCGGAGAGTCGGTGCCTGTAGAGAAGGCTGCGGATACGGTTTTTGAAGCCTCAGACACCTCTCTCGGTGATCAGAGAAACATGGCTTTCATGTCAACCCTTGCTGCCTATGGCCGTGGAATAGGTATTGCCATTGGTACAGGAATGAATACGGAAATTGGAAAGATAGCCCGAATGCTGGAAGAACAGAAGAATGAATTGACACCTCTTCAGAAAAAGCTGGAAGAGCTCGGTAAAATACTTGGTTTTGGTGCCATAATAATCTGCGCTCTCATATTTATTGTGGGGCTGCTTCAGGGGAGGCCGGTATTCCAAATGTTCCTCACCGCCATAAGCCTTGCAGTGGCAGCCATACCGGAAGGGCTTCCTGCTATTGTTACCATAGTGCTCGCCATGGGTGTTCAGAGAATGATAAAGGAAAATGCCATAGTGAGAAAGCTTCCAGCAGTGGAAACCCTTGGTGCTGTAAATATTGTCTGCTCAGACAAGACCGGTACTTTGACTCAGAATAAGATGACTGTAACCAGATTCTATACGAATGGAGTCTTAAGTCCTATCAGTTTACTGGAACCGGACAAACAATCAAACAGGCTGCTGTTGGAAAATATGATGCTCTGTAATGACGCCACTTATTCGGAAAACTCAAAAACTGGAGACCCTACAGAAATTGCTCTGCTGGAGATGGGCTTCAAGTTCAACCTTTTCAAGGATGAACTCAATAAAGCCCATGCAAGAACTGATGAAATCCCCTTTGAATCTGATAGAAAACTTATGACCACTGTTAATCGGTATGAAAATAAATATTATGTTATGACCAAAGGTGCCATAGACAACCTGCTGAAAGTCTGTACAAAGGCTTTTATTAATGGTGATATGGTCCCTTTGGACGAGAACATAAAAAGTGATATACTAAGTGCCGCAAATGTCATGTCCGATGATGCCCTGAGGGTTTTAGGCGGTGCATACAAAGTAATACAGGACACCCACGTAGAACTTGACGCCCTTGAAAGTGATCTTATATTTATTGGTCTTGTAGGGATGATAGACCCGCCTAGGGAAGAGGTTAAAGCATCCATAGAACTTTGCAAGTCCTCCGGAATACGGACTATAATGATAACCGGCGACCATAAAAATACCGCCTTTGCCATTGCAAAGGAACTTGGAATCGCAGAACAGGAATCACAGGCTGTCTTCGGGTCCGAGCTGGATAAGCTGAGTGAGGAGGAACTATATTCCGCAATTGATAACTTCAGGGTTTTTGCAAGGGTGTCGCCGGAACACAAGGTCAAAATAGTAAAGGCGCTTAAAGCCAAAGGAAATATTGTTTCCATGACCGGCGATGGTGTTAACGATGCCCCGTCATTAAAGATGGCTGACATTGGAGTCGCCATGGGCATCACAGGTACGGATGTCGCCAAAGGTGCCTCGGATATGATACTCACCGATGACAACTTTTCTACCATTGTCTCCGCAATCGAAGAAGGACGGAATATATTCAACAATATCAAAAAATCCATTATATTCCTTCTTTCCTGCAATACAGGAGAACTGTTTGCATTGTTCCTTGCCATACTGCTGGGATGGGCCGCTCCACTGAAACCTATTCATATTTTATGGGTCAACCTAATAACGGATACCCTTCCGGCACTCTCACTGGGAGTAGATCCCGGCGATAAGGACGTCATGAAGGGAAACCCAAGAAATCCGAAGGAAAGCCTCTTTGCCGGAGGTGCCGGAATCAGGATGTTTTTAAACGGTCTGCTCATCGGGCTGCTTACACTGACGGCCTTCGTTATTGGGGCCAAAGTTTATTCAGGGAACAACGGTATATTCCCGTTATTCCCGAGAAACCTGTCGGAAGAAGCACTAACCCATGCACAGACCATGGCCTTCGTAGTATTGAGTGTTTCTCAGCTATTCCATGCATTTAATATGAGACATCCTATAAAATCCATATTCCAGGTGGGTATATTCACTAACAAAAACCTCCTGGCAGCTGTTCTTATCGGTATTTTCCTCCAGGAGGTGGTTATAACTGTTCCTGCGTTGAGAGCCACCTTCGGAGTTTACGAGCTGCTGGCAAGGGATTGGATAACTGTGGGTATTCTCTCAATTATGCCGCTTATAATTAACGAAATCACCAAAGCAATCCGCCGTGGACTAAAAAAAGCATCTGTATAGAGAATATGAGCCTTCAGCCCTGGAAGGCTCTTTTTCATGTTGACTTATAGCCATTATGATGTAAAATTAAAATAATTTGATTTTTATTTTCTATTTTGGGGGGCTTAAAATGTTAGGAACAATTGTAAACTTTACAGCAATTCTCGCAGGTTCCATCCTTGGTCTGTTTTTAAAAGGAGGAATTTCGGAAAGGTTCAGTAACACTATTATGCAGGGAATAGCCCTGTGTGTTCTCTTCATCGGTATATCCGGTTCTTTGAAAGTTGATAATTTTCTTATAGTTATACTATCCATGGCAATTGGGGCTTTGCTTGGAGAGGCTATAGATATTGACAAGAGGTTAAAAAATCTTGGGGACAAGCTTCAGGGAAGATTTAAGAATAGTGAAAGTAAAATATCTGAAGGTTTTGTAAGTGCCAGCCTGCTCTTTTGCGTAGGTGCCATGGCTATCTTGGGTTCCCTTGAAAGCGGACTTCACAGAAATTACGATACCCTTTTTTCGAAATCCATTCTTGACGGAATAGCATCCATCATATTTTCCTCCACTCTTGGAATCGGTGTAGCCTTTTCAGCAGTTTCCGTCCTGCTTTATCAAGGGGCAATTACCTTAGCTGCAGCTTACATCAGTCCATTCTTGACAACAGCAGTTCAAAATAACATGGGGGCGGCCGGCAGTTTGATTATAATTGGTCTGGGACTGAATATGCTGGGTGTTACAAAGATTAAGGTTGCAAATCTGCTGCCTGCCATATTTCTTCCTATTTTAGCAGTACCGGTTATACATTTGGGAAACCTGCTTTATAATTATATGATTCACCTATTCTAGCTCAAAAGGGTCTACCGTATAATGAATATGAACGCATTATGCAGTAGGCCTTTTTTTACGTCTCCAAGTTTATGATTCATGTTGTAAGAAATATATTGTAGCCATATATGTTCATCACCTGTTGTGACAGAGCGCTATTCCGACGATAACACATATAATCACTTAACAAAACAGCATGTACAGGATGCTTCAGTACTATAATATATTGATGCGGAAATTTAAACCTTTAGTGTTCGCCTGAGAAAATATCGAATCTTTAACGATTTTTCCGTATGTAAAATTTCATCGTATATCCCAACAATAAAATATCCAATCTTCACGGATTTTTATTGTTGTTCATTCAAAAGAAATTTTACATACTAGGCGATAGATTAAGATATAAATTTCCGCAGCTATAATTAACAAGATTCTTTGGGTGGTGAAGGAATGTTCATTGGCAGAAGCTTTGAAATCGAACAATTAAACAAGCTCTGCACCAGGCCGGGCTTCAAGTTTGCAATACTGTATGGAAGAAGAAAAGTTGGAAAAACAGCCCTTATCAAGGAATTTACCAGAGATAAGGAAACCCTGTTTTACATTCCTGAAGAACATAATGAGTATCTGGCTTTAAACAGCTTCAGAGACATGATTCTGAAACACTTTAAACTGTCGTCATCCAAAACACAGATAAATTCCTGGGAGGACGCCTTCCGGGTGATATGTGAGGAAGCAAAGGATAAAAGAATAGTTGTTGTACTTGATGAATTCCCGTATTTGGCACAAGAAAACCCCTCCATCTCGTCAATTATACAGAAAGTCATTGAGGGCAGGATGAAGGAGAGTCAGATATTTCTCATTATAAGCGGATCCTCCAGCAGCCTCATGGAAAAGGAATTATTAAGTTCCAAAGGCGGACTTTCAGGACTAAGGACAGCCCAGTTTCAGATAGAACCCTTAAACTTTTTCGAAAGTGCCGGATTTTTTCCACAGGCTTCAATTATAGACAAAATCAAATATTATTCCACTCTTGGAGGTATGCCTCAATACCTAAGTCAATTCAATTATTCCAGGAATTATGACAGCAACGTCATTGAATTCCTTCTAAACAAGAGTTCCTATCTCTATGATGAACCGGCGTGTTACCTAAAACCGGAATTGGAGGACCTAAAGACTGCCGGAAAAATACTATCACTACTCTCAACGGGAGATTTTAACCTGGACAGGCTCAGTGAAAAGAATTTCTTTATGTGTGAGGATCTTGTTTATGTTATAAAGAAGCTGAAAGGACTTAACCTCATCAGCATGCGAAAATCCATAGGCCGCAGTGAAAGAAGGCCCTGGAGTGTCTACAGGCTGGAGGATAACTTTTTCCGCTTTTGGTACAGGTTTTTATATAAAAACAGAGGCCTGATTGATATGGGAATGATGGAATATTTATATCAAAATAAAATAATGAAGGAGCTTAACAGCCATGTAGGCTATATATTTGAAGATATATGCCTTCAGTTTTTAAAGAAATTGAACTCCGGCTTTCAGCTTCCTTTTGTATTTGAAGCCGTCGGCAGCTGGATTGGTTACAATCCTCTGTTGAAGAAACCCGCGCAAATGGACATAACTGCCACCTCCGGTGATAATATCCTAATAGGTGAATGCAAGTGGAACGGTACTGCTGTCAGAATGAATACTGTTTTGTCCGTCATTGAAAAAGCCAGGACCCTAAAATATGCAAATAAATTCTACTGCTTTTTCAGCCGGACAGGATATTCAGATGAAGTAATAAAGTTTTCCATAAACAATCCTGATATCTTTCTATTCTCTCTCTCCGATATAGAAAAACTGTTGTAGCACATATTTTTGCCCAATAGTGAATAAACTTCCTGATTATGTCAATAATTATTGATATATAAATTAGGAGGAAGTGAAATTATGGATAAAAAGAAGAGGATTGTGCTGATTGTATTGTTTGTTATCGGCATTGGTATATGTACCTGGAGCATATATAGGTCTTTGATGACTATATCACAGAACAGCGGCAGCTCAGCAGCGGAACAGACAGGAAAAAACAGCAGTTCTCAAAGTACCGGCAAAACAGGTAGTCCTACTATCATTGACAATGGTGATAATTCAAGTGGTGATAACAGTGATGCCGATACCGAGGATACCAACAAGAACACTACTGGTACCGGAACCCAGACAAATGGAATTAGTACTCAGAAATATACAACCTATACTGTTAAAAAGGATGAGACTTTAAAGAATATCTGTACAGAGTATTCAGATAAGTGCCCTTCACAAGTTTTGTCAAAAGCAATAATGAATGCCAATAATTTAAAAAGTACTGCCGACATAAAAGAAGGAATGGAGTTAAAGATTCCCGATAAATACTTAAACGGTGGAATCAAATATACAGTGAAGAGCGGAGATTCTCTTTCTTCAATAGCTACTAAATATATGAAAGATGCTAAGCTTGCCGATGCCATCAAGGCACTTGAGGAGGACAATTTTCTTTCATCTGATTCCATAAAGGTTGGGGATCAGCTGTTTGTGGCCTCCACAGAAAGCAGTGCAGTCAGTACAAATGTAAAGAATGAAAGCAATGATCAAAGTACAAGTACTATGAGCAATCTTACAAACAGAACAGGGGCTCTTGATGAGTATACTGTAAAAGATGGCGAAAGCCTTGCTGCTATAAGTGATAAATACAATGAAACATGTCCGCAGAAAACAGCCTCTAATATAATCTTAAAGATTAATGGATTATCAAAGAGTACAGACATAAAGGCTGGAATGAAGATTAAACTCCCGGATAAGTATCTTTCCGAAGGCGAAATCTATACTGTAGCTGCAGGAGACACTCTATATGATATAGTTTCAAAGAATATGGCTGATATCAATGTTAACGATGGAATTACAATATTGACAGAGGATAATGGCATAAGTAACGGCGTCATTATACCTGGCCAGAAATTGTTCATAGCATCAGTCAGCAAGCAGTGATCTAGAAACAATAAACTCCGATAAGTAAACAGAGCAGCTTCACCATTTTCCCA
>JAUZPH010000189.1 GCA_030706065.1 Bacillota bacterium
ATTTATGACGGTTGTATTATTTGCTTCCAATAAGCTTTCTGCAGCACTATCTTCCTCCAATGGAGAAAGTGTGCTTTCCCAGTACCTCCCAAAGGATATCTTTCAAAATTTAAATATTTTAAACATTATATTCTGCCTTATACTTATTGTTCTTGGAATGGTCTTTTATGCGGCTCTGGCGGGACTTGCAGGTGCAACGGTGAGCAAGATTGAAGAACTGAATGAAGGACTGATGTTGTTTACCATTACAAACCTTATTGGAGTCTATATAGGACTCGCTGCTGCAATTATATTGATGAAGAGCGGAGTAAATGGCTTTGTCACATTTTCCTTCCTCTTTCCACTGTCATCCCCTTTTTTATTACCCGGCGCCATTTTGATTGGGAAGGTGAGCCTCCCTATGGCGGCACTGGCCATGCTCTTCGAGGTAATATTCATAATCCTCTTGTTCAGATTTGTAGCAAAAATATATGAGACTTTGATTCTTCATAATGGTAATAAAATAAAAGTTAAAGATTTGATCAAAATATCAAGGACAGTGTAGAGGGGGAAGAAAGATGAAAGATAATTTTAGAGGATGGAAGAGCGTGTATGCCTTTACCTTCCGTCAGGCAACAAAGGGAGCAGGCTTTAAGCTTGTTACAGCCCTAATTTCAATACTGATAATCATTGCCTTAATATTGATTAATGTTACGGCGGCAAAACCTGATAAGAGCAGTAATCAGGAGCCCTCCCCCATTAAAAGAGTCTATGTTCTGGATAACAGCGGCCTAAAGCCTGCTGACTACAAGACGGTAATGACACAGCTTCCCCAGGGAAAACAATTTGAACAAATTGACTTTGCACTTGTAACCGGACAGACCAGAGATGCATTAATTAAAAATGCCGCAGCAGCTTCATCCGAAACCATTGCTGCAATTATCACTTCCAAGGATTCAGCTTATGAGCTGGAAGCAGTTATACCCTGGGGTTCGAAGATTACAAAGGACCAGGCAGAGGCTTTACTGTCGCAAATGACCTCAGTTTTTCAAACCAATAAGCTGATGCAGGCGGGTTTATCTGAGACACAACTGAAATCAGTGCTAAAGCCTTCAGTAACATCTTTTGCAGAAATAGGGAAAAGTTCAAATCAAACCGCTCAGCTTGTTAAAATACTGGCTCCAATGCTGTTTGGATTTATACTATATATGATGCTGCTGCTGTATGGACAGACAATGAGCAAATCCGTATCTACGGAAAAAACTTCAAAGTTGATGGAAACTCTTTTAACCTCAATACATCCCTATGCATTAATAACCGGCAAGGTGCTGGCAATAACATCCATGGCTCTTTTGCAATTTATAACCTGGATTGCTGCAGCCTATGGGGGGATATACGCCGGAAATGCAGTTGCCCATTCAATTTATCCCCATTATCAAAGTACCGCAGTTATCATAATCAATTTCTTGAAGAATAATATTGGAGAAACGGCAATGACAATCCCTGCGGTAGTCCTGGCAATAATTTTCTTCTGTGTCGGTTTTTTGTTCTACTGTGTCCTTGCTGCACTTGCAGGCTGTCTGGTTTCCAAACCGGAGGATGTAGCCTCAACTCAGGCATTATTCGTGTTCCCTGTTATAATCAGTTGGCTTGTTAGTTATTTTGCTTCCTTCATGGATAACGATGCTTTGCAGACAGCGGTAAGATATATTCCCTTTACAGCGCCATTCTCAGTTCCGGTTGAATTAATCACCGGTTCCATAGGACTTTTTGAGGGATTAATTGCTTTAGTACTTCTACTGGTTTTCTCCTTCTTTACCATTATTTTGTCCGCCAGAATTTACAAAGGGCTCTTACTATATACCGGGCAGAAGCTAAGCTTCAAGATGATTGGCGGCATACTAAGAACCAACAAATAAACAAAGATATAACAAAAAGATGATATCCTTATATAACGGGTATCATCTTTTTTTACTGCTTACAATATATCATCAATATATTTGATTAACTTCTTATAAATTCCAATTCCGTATTCAGGCAAATATTCTGTCTTTCAAGCATGCACTTGTAATAACCATCAGCATCTACCAATTCCTGGTGATTCCCCATTTCTATTATTTCGCCGTGCTTCAGCACAATAATCTTGTCTGAGTTTCTTATAGTAGAGAGCCTGTGTGCAATTATTACAGTAGTTCTGCCCTTTGTGACATTCCCAATGGCCATCTGAATCAGCTTTTCCGTTTGAGTATCAATATTTGAAGTAGCTTCATCCAGCACAAAAATTGAAGGGTTGTGAGCCAAAGCCCTGGCAAAGGACAAGAGCTGTCTTTGACCGGAAGAGAAGGTGTTTCCCCTCTCCATTACTGGAGCATGGATTCCTTCTGGCAGTTCATCAATAAGTTCCATGGCATAGGAGGACTTGAGAGCATCTAAAACTGTCTCTTCATCAAGTTCATCATTTAAAGTAATATTTTTCTTAATGTTCCCTGAAAATAAGAAAACATCCTGAAGCACTACGGCAATACTTTTTCTCAAACATCTTGGCTTGATGTCATTAACATTTATGCCGTCGATTAAAATCTCACCCTTTTGAACCTTATAAAGGCCGCTTATAAGGCTGATAATAGTAGTTTTTCCAGCCCCGGTTTCGCCGACAAAGGCCGCAGTTTCCCCTTTATTAAGAGTAAAGCTTATATCTTTTAAAACCCAATCCTTATCGTTGTAGGCAAACCATACATTTTTAAACTCTATTTTTCCTTCTATTTTATCCAATTCTATTCCTTTATCCAGCTCCTCTAAAATATCCTGGTTATCCAGAAGTTCAAAAATCCGGTCCGCTGAAACCATGGCGGACTGTATTGTAGTGTAGTTATCTGCTAGGTCTGCAATTGGATTAAAGAACTGCTTCACATAGGAAGTAAAAGCGTAAAGCACCCCTATTTCCAGGGTATGATTCGAAATTTTACCCATACCGTACCAGATAAGAAGAGCGACGGCCAAACTTTGAAATACATCGGAGGCAGGCCTCAAAAAGCTGTTGAGCCAAACCTGGTATTTGGTAGTCTTAAAATAACCCTCATTAAGATTTAGAAATTCCTTTTCCTTCTCTTTTTCTGCTCTAAATATTTGTACAACTCTCATGCCCGAAATATTTTCCGCCATAAACCCGTTAATTTTCCCTATGAGGCTTTTCATATTTGTAAAATTTCTTCTTATCCTATTCTTCAAGGAAAATATAAGCAGGATCATTAATGGTACTACGGTAAAGGATATCAAAGCCAGCCTTATATCAAGGGCCACCATAGAGTAAATTATACCTACAAGCAAAAATACATCTTTGAAAAGATTTATAATTACATCCGTATACATTTCGCTTAGGGCTTCTACGTCGTTTGTAGCCCTGGTAATAAGTCTCCCGGAAGAATTTTTATCCAAATAGGATAATGGAAGCAGCTGTATGGTTTTAAAAACTCTGCCTCTTAAATTCCTCATAATTTCCTGCCCTGCTCTGTTTATTAAATTTATTTGTAAAATGGAGAACAAGCCGCCGAGTGTCACTACTGTAAAATAGGCTATTCCCATGGTTGTTATGGAATAGAGGCCGCTTTGGGCCTTATGTTTTACCAGAAAATCATCTATAACAACTTTCAAAATATATGGTTTTACCAGCAGGGCTGCATTTACCAGGAGTACGCAGACAGCAGCTCCTATAATTTTATTTATATGAGGTAAAGCAAGCTTTAAGAGTTCTTTTAGGCTATGTGTCTTGTAAAGCTTCTGATTGCTCTCTGTAAATATCATAATACAGTCCCCCCCTTTTCAGCAGTCTACTGTGTGTGCCTCTTTCACATATCCTGCCATGATCTAAAACTATAATCTCATCAGCATCCTCAATAGCAGATATTCTATGGGATATAATGATAGCAGTCCGGTTCTTTCGTATGTTCTTAAAGTTTTTGAGTATCTTTGTCTGCGTGATTGTATCTACAGCTGACAGAGAGTCATCCAGTATCAAAACCGCCGGGTTCTTGATAATTGCTCTGGCTATGGAGACCCTCTGCTTTTGACCGCCGGATAAGTTTACTCCCCGCTCTCCCAAAATAGTATCAAAGCCCTCTGTCAAATCAGCAATACTGTCATATATACAGCTGACTCTTGCTGCATTTTCCACTTCCTCATCAGAATAAACAGCCTTGAAAAACTTTATATTGTCCTTTATACTGGCGGAAAACAAAAAGTTATCCTGAGGTACATATCCAAAACCTTTTCTTAACGTCTCCAAAGAATAGTCGTTTATATCCACTCCGTCAATCAAAATCTTATTGTCTTCCACATTGTAGAGCTTGAGCAAAAGATTAGCTATAGTACTCTTTCCGGAACCGGTTTTACCTAATATTCCAAGGGTCTGTCCTTTAGAAATTTTAAGGCTTATATTCTCCAGTACTTTTTCTGCAGTTTCCGGATATGCAAAACTCAGATTTTTAATTTCAATCTCTCCCTCTACAGCTTTTTCAGCCATGGCTTGCCCATCTTTTATATCCACCTGCGTATCAAATATCTCACTCAGCCTCTTTAAGGATGCCATGCCCCTTTGAAATATAGTAATAACTCGTCCAATTGAAATTATCGGAGCCATTATCAATGTAAGATAAGTATTAAAAGCAATAAAGTCTCCCAGTGATATGGACCCGTCAACCACCATTTTTCCTCCTACTATCAGGTTTAAAACAAAGCTTATACTGAAGCAGAACTCAATAACCGGTGAAAGAATAGAGGAGGTCTTAACCATCTCCAGGTTTGAATTCATCATTTGCTCGTTCAGCTTTTCAAAATTTCTTACTTCAGCATCCTCCTGGGCATAAGCCTTTATTACCCTTATCCCATAGATGTTTTCTTGAACTCTGTCGGAAATGGAAGCAAAGCTTTCCTGTACCCTCTTGAATTTTCTCTGGACTACTTTTCCAACCCGTAAAATTATTAGCATTATTACTGGAATCGGAAGAAGCGTCAATAGAGTAAGCTTCCAATTTATAGCTTTTGACATGGAATATATGGAAGCGATACAGACAACCAGTCCATTGATAGACATTGCGGCTGCAGGTCCAAAGGTCATTCTTACAGCTGAAATATCATTTATTGCATAGGCTATCAAATCGCCGGTTTTTCTTTTTGCATAAAACTCCGGTGCCAGCTTTTGAAAATGATTGAACAACTTTTCTCTGATATAATTTTCAATTTTCCTGCCATTACCTATAACCAAATTTCTCCAGGCATATGTACTCAGGAAAGTACCTACGGCAATCAAGAACAGTAGCAAAATGTTTATCATCACTGCTCCGGTACTGAAATTATCAACCCTTAATATATCTATTGTATTACCGAGTACCTTTGGAAAGAAGGTTTGAATTAAAGAGGATAAAAACATAAAAATTATACCAATAATATATGACAGCTTATGTTCCTTGAAAAAATCCAATATCAACTTTTTACTCATCTGGCCACCCCCCTACCCTATTATTATAATTATTTGGAAAACACTGTACAATGGTACCCATTTACATATAGCACCAATTTAAGATGCTTAAAAAATCCCCAACTCCTGAAGAGGCGGGGATCAGATGATTCTGAATTTTTTTAATGTTTCTAAACATTTTTTTTCATAACTTCTGTATGGACACATTCTTTAACAACCTTTAAAGCATTTGAATCAACTCTTTTACCAGGGGCAAAGGTGGTTTCCGGAATAAAGTTGTTTTCTAGTATGCTCTTCCTGAACAAAACCTCGTACCAGGTTGCCGCAAGCAGATATCTTCCATAGAGGTAATCCATATGGAAGCCGTCCCTGCATAGAGATCTACCGCCCTTTTCATAGATAAAGGGGTCTATTGTCCTTACCTTTTGAATTATATCACCGCTGGGAATCATTCTAACTCCAAGTTCCTCAACAGCACGCCTGTAGGCCCTGCCAAGCCTCTCATACATTTCATGTTGATCGTGGTTGTAACGCACAAAACAATCATGGGTACTGTCTGTTTCATAAGCCCATGTTTCATGTAATAGTAATTCCGCCTTTGGTGCATATTCTCTGATATAATTAAAAAGATTAATAACAAAAGGATAGTATGACTCCTGTATGCCGCTGTCGTGGCTGGCCTGCTGGGTAACAACGTAGTCCCACTCTTCCTCCGTCAACGCATCTTTTATTGATACATATTTTTCTGTGGATTCACCATTCAGCTCATACAAATATAATCTGGCATCTTGTTCTATATTCTGCCAGTGCCTTTCCAGTGAACAGCCTCCAATATAGAGATTTACTACCTTTGTGTCTATCCCATCAGCTTTTGCTATCTTATGGAGATAATGAGTTGCATCCTGCGAAAAACTGTTTCCTATTGCTAAAATCTTAATTTGTTGTGACATAATACAATTCACCTGCCAATTATACATATTTGCTCTTTGTTTATATTCTTCGTAGAAATGTTTTTCCCTTTATAATGTTTCTAAATTTAATAATAGTTCTTAGCATCCCTTAAGATACTGTATGATTTCTTGTCATTAGCCACAGAAATGCCTTTTCAAACCTCTGAGGTATTTCTGTAAAATGGCCTCCATTGTTCCACTCCAAAGCTACATTCTCCGAAGACGTCAACTGGCGCTTCAAAATCTCGGCTGCCTTCCTGGTACACTCGCCTACCTTGGCCATCTGCTGGTTTCTGATACGTTCCTCACCTTTGCCAAGAGATAAATATACTTCCGCCCCAGTATCCGCCGGCATATTGGTTAACATGAAATCTATCCATCCTTCAAACCACATTGAGCCTGACAAACTGCCGATTTTACCAAAGGTATTGCAGGTATATAGGGAATAAATGGATACAAGCCCTCCAAGGGAATATCCAATCAGAGCCGTGCTTTCAGGTTCCTGTTTTGTCCGGTAATGC
>JAUZPH010000019.1 GCA_030706065.1 Bacillota bacterium
TATAAAGGTGATTTGTCCTATCAGCTTCTGCAGTCGCAGATTGCAATAGGTTCCGGAGGCCTCACCGGAAAGGGATTTCTGAAGGGAACTCTAATCGGAGGCGGATACGTTCCAGAGGCTCATACCGACTTTATATTTGCTGTAGTTGGGGAAGAATGGGGATTGATTGGTGCAGCAGTACTCATAGTATTATATTCTGTTTTACTGTATAAAATTATTAAAATAGCCAGGAATTCAAGAGATACGTTAGGATCTATGATTTGCGCCGGAGCAGCGGTCTCACTCTTATTTTCCGTGCTCCAGAATATAGGCATGACTATCGGAATAATGCCAATTGCCGGCATAACCCTTCCCTTTATGAGTTACGGAGGAAGTTCAATACTGACAAACTTTATAACTATAGGCCTTGTATTAAATATCGGAATGAGAAGAAGCAAAATAAACTTTTAATCTGTTTTTAATTTTAATCCTTTATACTTCATTATATTGAGCCTGAAAATAGGATGAAGCATATGAGGGAGGGGGATACTCTTGATTAAAACAGAAGAATATATAATTATTATTGAACAAGAGGTGGTAAAGTGGAGGACTATAAAATTTTAATTATAGAAGATGAAAAGCAGATGTCAATGTTCGTTGAGATGGAGCTTACACATGAAGGGTACAAGGTTGCGACAGCTTATGATGGAAGCAGCGGGCTGGAAATGACGGAGGAAAATGATTATGATCTTATTCTTCTTGATATTATGCTTCCCGGTTTAAATGGAATCGAAGTCTGTAGAAGGATTAGACAGTTTTCACGTGTGCCCATAATTATGCTGACAGCTAAAAGTGATATACCCGACAGGGTTTTAGGCCTTGATGTCGGGGCAAATGACTACCTTGTGAAGCCCTTTGCCATTGAGGAATTACTGGCAAGGATACGGGTGCATCAGAGGAATAAAACTGATATGAATAAGCTTGATTACATAAAGGTCAAGGATGTAGTAATGGATAACAGGACTCATCAGGTTTGGAGAAATGGTAGGGAAATTGAACTCACAAAAAAAGAATACGACCTTTTGGAAAGGATGCTTATAAACAAGAATGTTGTGCTTACTAGAGAACAGCTCATTGAGAGTGTATGGGGATTTGATTATGAAGGAGACACAAATGTGGTAGATGTGTATGTAAGGTATCTGAGGAGCAAGATTGATGATAAATTTGAAGATAAGCTTGTCACTACTGTGAGAGGTGTAGGGTATGTTATTAAAGGTGATTGATTATGAATTTTAAACGTATCAAAGGCGCAAAGATTTCAGTTAAGCTAACCATTGTCTATGCTCTTATGTTTTCCTTTGTATTACTGGTTATGAGTGCTTCAATTTTATATGGAGTAAGGTTTTATCTTTTAAAACAGGCAGGTGGACAGATAGAAGATGTAAAATCAATTCTAGAAACTAAGCTCACATCAAATGAAGGAAAGGAAGACTTAGCAGATAAAGAATTCCTTTCAGATATTCCTGTGGAACAAAACATCTCCATAAAATTGGTGAAGGAAGATGGAAAAGTTATTAATATTTCCAGAGGGTTCAATTATGACATTAATTTTCAAGGGCCTTACGACAAGATAATCCGTATCAGTTCAGGAGATGAGCACTTGCTGTACAAGGTGCTCAAGATAAGCAGTAATGGCTATGGTACAGTATATATTGAGATAGTGAAGAATCTTGATACCGAATATGATTTTATGATGATCCTCTTTGCTTTTATGGCCGGAGCCGATTTGCTAGGAGTAATTGTATCCATCATCTTAGGCTATATGGTAAGTAAAAGAATGTTAAGGCCTATTGACAATATAACTAAAACAGCAGAAAAGATCACCATTAACAATCTAAAGGAGAGGATAGATGTAAGAGGTCCGGAGGATGAACTTAAAAGACTTGGCAATACCTTTAATAACATGATTGACAGGCTTCAGGAGGCTTTTGACAGACAGGCACAGTTTGTTTCGGATGCCTCCCATGAACTTAGAACTCCCATTGCTGTTATCCAGGGATATGCCAATTTACTGCACCGGTGGGGTAAAGATGACAGAGAAGCTCTGGAAAAGTCTATCGCAGGCATCAGGCTGGAGGCTGCAAATATGGGCGCTTTGGTTGAAAGCCTACTGATACTTGCCAAAGGTGAAAGCGGTACACTGAGTGTTGAGAAAAAAGAGATATGGCTAAATGAGTTAATAAATGAGGTTGCCAGCGAAAGCAAGATAATAGCTCAGAAGCACGTCATATCATGTGAACAAAATGACAATGTGAAAATTCTTGGCGATTATAAAATGCTCAAACAGATGCTGAGAATATTTATTGATAATAGCATCAAATTTTCTCCGGAGAACAGTGAAATTGATATAAGCTCTGAAACAGCAGAAGGTAAGGTGAAGATAACGGTAAGCGACAGAGGCATAGGGATTCCAAAAGATGAAGTGGAAAGAATATTTGACCGGTTTTATACCGTTGACAAGTCCAGGTCACGGGAAAAGGGAGGTACAGGACTTGGATTATCCATAGCCAAGTGGATAGCAGAACAACATAACGGGACAATAAATGTTGAAAGTGAAGAGGGTAAGTATACAAGAATCACTGTTATTCTTAACGAACAATAGAATTTCTGAAATTAATAACTTTTAACAGAGAGGTATTTACATGAAACGTAATAGTAAAAGAAAGAAAAAGAAACTGTCAAAGCTGCTGGTAATGTTAACAATTGTGCTTCAAATAATAGCGGCTTCCTTTGTAAGCTGTCTGCTGGTCTTTTATGGCCCCTTTCCTACAGCCAGAAAGTTTGTTGTAGGCACAGCCATGTCCAGCTTTAAGCATCAATATATTGCCAGGTTATTTTTAAGTGACTCGCAGATTTCTCAGATAGTAAACAGCGGTGTAACCAATCAGGTTAATACGGAGCAAAATATTTCCGATATAAAGGTTGATAACTATTCTGACAGCGGAATAGAAAGATATGATATAAACGGTTCAAAGTTCAAAGGATATTTACTTGTAATCAAAAACCCCTTAAGAGTAAAGGTAGGCTACTCTAACGAATTGACGAAACAGGGAGAAAGAACCAGCGATATTGCAAAAGACCATAAGGCAGTGGCTGCTATTAATGGCGGTGGTTTTGGGGATAAATCCGATAGTGGAACATTATGGACAGGCACCGGAGCCTATCCTACAGGCTTTGTCTTTTCCAATGGAAGCCTTATTTATAAGGATGTGACTGATACGGCGCCATTGAGTGTCATAGCACTTGATTCTGAAGGGAAAATGATTGTAGGAAATCACAGTATTAACGAACTGAAAAAACTCAATGTTTCTGAAGCCATAGCTTTTGGCCCCACTCTTGTGGTTAATGGAAAAGCGGCCTTCAGCGGAGATGGGGGACAGGGGATAACTGCTCGAACAGCCATTGGCCAGAGAAGGGACGGCTCCATTTTATTATTGGTGGTGGACGGAAGAAGAATAAACATGCCAGGAGCTACCTTACATGACCTTCAAAAGATCATGCTGGATTATGGCGCATATAACGCAGCCAATCTGGATGGCGGTTCCTCGACTACGATGTACTATAACGGCAGTGTAATCAATAATCCTTGCGACCCCCTTGGGGAGAGGACTGTAGCTACGGCAATATATGTTGAACCGCAGTAGGGAGGACTTAAATGAGATATATAAAAATATTTATAGTAGGATTTTTATTTATTGTAATTGTACAAGCAGGTATACTGACTTATTTGGACAAGGTGTACCTTGCAGATAATGCCACTTACTCATCTGTAAAAGTACCTGATGTTGTGCCCAGTAAAACGGAAACATCAAAGCCAAAGCTCACCATTGTTCAGGGAGGTACCGATATAACAGCCTCCTGTGACGGTAAATATATTTCATATATGAAGGGCAGTGTGCTCAATATACTGGACTCGGATAACGCCGAAAGTATTACTGTACCTGCTGAAGACGGTATGACAATTGCATATTACAAATGGATATATGACAGAAACCGCTTGATACTGGCGGAACGGCCGGTCAGCTCAAAAAAAGCAGCATATTACAAATTCTATTATTATGATGTAGATAGCAGAAGTACCGCTGAAATATATGACGAGGTAAACAACAAAGAAGTACAGATACCGGAATACAACAATGAGAAGATAAGTGAAATAGATATGTCTACCCTTACAAATCTGATTTATGTAAAAGTAACAAATTCAAGTGCCCAAAGTAAAATTTACAGGATAAATATTATGGCTCAGGAGAATGAAGTTAAAACCGTTACAAGTCATATCGGCAGGATTGTTTCAGCTAAAAAGACGGACAAGCTTTTCTATCAGAATTCTACCAGTAATGAGGTTTTCAAGCAGGGCAGTAATTCACCGGTACTCATTGATGGACATACTAATCTAAGCCTGTTGGGCATTGACGATAAAGATAATGTTTACCTGGCACTGACAAATAAAGGGATGACAAAGGAAATATATTATGGCAGCGTTTCCGGCAGTAAATGGAACAGAGTAGATATTGCAACTGCAGTTGATTTCAGTAATGTTTTTGTGAATTTTAATGGATCAATTTACATCAGGGATAATGGTCAATCTATGGTATATGAGCTTTCTACCGGCAATAAAACAAGTTTCCAGGGTGAAATAATCGGCATCTATGGAAGTGAGATAATAAGTAAACAGGGGAATGAAATAATCAAGACCCCATTTTAACAGAAAACTAAGCTGTACTCTTGAGTTTTTTCTTGATATTAATCCAAGTTTTAAGTCAATAATTTGGATAAAAAGTTGAAAGACTTTTTAAATAAATAAAGTTATATTCTAATCAAATTATACAGATGCGGAAATTTAAACCTTAATAATTCTCCTGAGAAAATATCGAATCTTCACCGATTTTTCGAAGGAGATAAATTCAATTATAAATTTCTGCAGCTATAAAACAACAATAGAAATGGAGGATAATTTTAAATGGAATTAACTAACAAAGATAAAATGAAGATTTTACTTAGCAAGGTACCGGAGGTTACGATTTTCTTCTGGATAATCAAGATTTTATGTACAACCGTCGGGGAAACATTTGCTGACTTCTTGAACATCAATCTTGGCTTGGGACTAACATTAACCTCAGTGATTATGGGTGTGGCTTTCGCCTTTGTCTTGTTTATTCAATTTAAAACAAAGAAATATATTCCTGGCGTTTATTGGCTGACAGTGGTTTTGATCAGTGTTTTCGGCACATTAATAACCGATAATATGGTTGAGAATATGAATGTTAAGCTTACAACAAGTGTAATCTTGTTCACAATTCTTTTAGCCGCAACATTTGTACTATGGTTTAAGAGTGAAAAAACACTTTCAATCCACTCTATTTATACATCAAAGAGAGAAGCTTTTTACTGGCTTGCCATACTCTTTACATTTGCACTTGGCACTGCCGTTGGAGATTATGTCGCAGAAGAACTGGCGCTTGGGTACACTCTTACCGGATTGATCGTAATTACAATCATTGCCTGCGTTTTTGTAGCTGCCAAATATCTCAAGTTTGATTCTATACTAACGTTTTGGATTGCTTATGTTTTAACACGCCCGCTGGGTGCGTCCCTTGGTGACTTTATGTCTCAGCCCAAAAGCTTAGGCGGACTTGGGCTTGGGGCAACAGTAACAAGCATCATTTTCCTGTCTGCAATTTTAGCCGTAGTCTTGTTTTTGTCATTGACCAAAAGGGATAAGATTGGAGACGAGAAGAAGCGAGTAAATGATAATCATGCAACATCAAAGAGCTTAGCTGTTCAGGTTTGTGCAATAGCTTGTGTATTTGCCGCTGCGGGAATCTTTATTGGCTTATATGCAAGCAATCATAACAAATACGTTAAAGATAAAAATGATTTATCAGGCGAACTTGCAGGATTTATCAGCACTGAAAATGACATGAGAGGTTATGTCGTTGCAAACGACTTAAAAGATGCCAGAGCTAAGGCAGATACTCTTGAAAATGATTGGGATTCGCAGGAAGGCACACTTCGCCCGCAAAATCAAAGCCAGTGGACAGAAATTGATACGACATTTGATCAAGTATTAACTGCTGTACGGGCAAGCAACGATATTGAAAAATGTAAGTCGGTAATTGACAATTCTCTTGCAGTGCTTACAAAAACAAACAGCACATCGCCGGCTAAAACACAGAATCCAGAAGCTACATCAACACAGAATCCACCGGCTAAAACACAGAGTCCAGAAACAATATCAACACAGCAACCGACACAAAGCTCAATTTCCAACACATCCAAAACATCGTCACTTGGAAATTTATCAAGTTTTATAAAAATTGAAAAGGACACCTTGGCTCTTGTCAATAACGGTGATTTAGCCGGAGCAAAAACACGTGTAAAGGATTTGGAAACTGCATGGGACAATGCGCAAGCTGATCTTCAACCGAAAGATTCTAAAAAGTGGACTCAGATTGATGGAACAATTGATACAGTATTATCACAATTGAGGTCAAGCAATCCAAAACAAGCCGCCTGTAAATCTGCTTTGGAAGCGTCAATTTCTGCCATGCAATCATAAAAAACTTAAGGGAAAATAATGAATGGTAGATATACATCCCAATGCTGCGACATGCAAGTCCGCATTGGAGGCATTGTTGAAGGTACTTAATTAGTTCCGTTGTTCTTCTCAACTTCGCATGGCAAAAAAAGGCTGGGTCAAAAGTAATATCTCATACTTTTGACCCAGCTATTATTATGCTCTGCAGTTTCGGCATTTGTGAAGAACTTTGTAATTGTATCTTCCTGAGCTAGGGGTAAAGTTTTGCCCTAACAACTGTGTAAAGCACAGTTTTAACTTATCTTTACAATTTTTAATCGGTTGTATTGAGCAGCTGCGAATAGAATAAATTATCAGTAGTGTTTTCATTTGCTGTGATAATATGAAAAATTAAAATTTCTCCATAAAGCTTCTGTTCTATTTTGTTATAAAGTATATTGCTATGACTGCGGCTCCAACAACAAATCTGTATATGGCAAAGATGCCGTAGCCTTTCTTCTTAACATAGTTCAGAAGGAACTTTATAGCCGCTGCACCAACGATACCTGCGGTTAAAATTGCCACTATAAAGGGAACAGCCTGTACAGGGGCATCCTTAATTTTTATTGCATGGTATAGTCCATCACCTAGGATGATAGGAGCAGATAGCAAAAATGTGAATTTTGCTATGCTTTCTTTTTCTACTCCCATGGCACGACCTATTGTAATTGTTATTCCGGAACGAGATACGCCGGGTACAATAGCAAGAACCTGAGAAATTCCAACCAGGATACTTCTTTTAAGACCAATGCCTTCAAGGTTTACTTCGTTGCTTCCGAGTTTGTCTGCATAGTAGAGTACAATACCCATTACGATGAGCATTACCCCAATCAGTGCTGCATTTCTGAAGCCTTCCATATATTTGTCCAGCACAACTCCAAACAGTGCTCCCGGTACTGTTGCAACCACAATCAACCAGAAAAGCCTGCCATCGGTGGACTTTGGTTTGCTGAGCCCCGCCTTGATGAGCCTGATCCAGTCCTTCCAGAAAAACAGTATTACTGCAGCTGCAGTTCCCAAGTGCAGCGCTACATCAAAAGCCACACCGGGGTCGCCCCATCCGAACAGCCATGGAACCAATACCAGGTGGGCAGTACTTGAGATTGGCAGGAACTCTCCGATTCCCTGGACAATTCCGTAAACGATAGCTTGTAAAATAGTCAATTCAATTCACTCCTCAACTTTGTATTTCTTTTGCCTTTTTTCTTTTTTTTCTAATGACTGCGTATATTATCAGAACGATTACTGCTGCTATGACAAAATAATCTGCTATATGGAGCCAGGAACGGATTTTTGTCCAATTTTCTCCCATGGCATAGCCGGCATATCCTAGAATGATGCTCCAGATTAAGGAACCGAAGAAAGTATAGGCTGTAAACTTCTTTACATTCATCTTGCTTATACCTGCAGGCAAAGATATAAAGGTCCTTATTATTGGCATCAATCTGGAGAAGAAGGCTATCTTCTCGCCATATTTGATAAAATATTTGTCGCTCATATCCAAATGAGCCTTTGAAAGCTTCAGCTTTTCTGCATACTTTTCCACCAGGGGCCTGCCTCCCTTGGCACCTATGTAATACATTAAAACCGAGCCAAAGGTCCCACCCAGAGTTCCTACAAGTATGACTATCGGAAGACTGAGCCGGCTGCCGGTATAGGCCTGAGAGGTTAAATAACCGCCAAAGGGCAGTATAGCTTCACTTGGGATTGGTATACAGGCGCTTTCCAAGGCCATCAGTGAGAAAATACCGAAGTAGCCTAACTTGCCCAAGACGTAGATTACCCATTGTACAATGAACTCCATCTTTAGTTGCCTCCTTATGATTTTTCAGGATGTATTTTATGAATAATCCCACATATATTTACACGTAGATTTTTTCATAAGGTTGCAGAAAACTGATATAAAAATTTACGATGATTTCAAACTAGTTTCTCTCAATTTCAATGGTTTATCCAACTGTTTATTTCCACAGCATGACAAAGGTACCGGCGGTGATGAGACTACCTGCAAGCAAGGTTTTTAAGGTGAATTGTTCTCCCAGGATGAAAAAGGACAAAATAAGCGTAAGAACTATGCTGGATTTATCTATAGGTGCAACTTCCGATACATTACCCAGAGCAATGGCTTTATAATAAAACAGCCATGACAAGCCTGTTGCAAGACCGGACAAAATCAAAAACGTCCAATTCTGTTTTGTCAAATTCCTTACTCCAACCTGGGCGCCGGTTGAGAATACTATACCCCAGGCCAGAACAATAATGACTACTGTTCGGACAGCCGTTGCCAGATTGGAATCCACACCCTTTATACCTATTTTAGCTAAGATCGATGTTAGAGCAGCGAAGACTGCCGAGAGTATTGCAAATACCTTCCACATAATAACTATACCTCCATATTATAAATTAATTTTAAATAATGGGAACCAAATTTCTAGGCCCACATTAGCATTATACCACCGCCATAAAATTAATTCAGCTGCCAAAGTTTCATACAAATGAAACTTTGGAATTTTCTATATTATATTATAGTTTCCACAAATTAAATAAAGATTGTTTGCTTTTATAGGCCCGACTTATCTTGTCAGTGTAGGGTATATGGACCCGGGAAACTAAGCTGTTGAAATTGCGGGAGGCAGTAAATTCGGGTACCGTCTTATATGGTTAATTCTTTTATCCAATAGCTGTCCTCACTTTAAAATCTATGAGAATGGAATGTTAAATAAGATGAAATACTGATTAAGCTTTAAAAGAAAAAATCACAGGCCGATTATAAATAACCTGTGATTTTATATTTCATTTGGGCATACTTTTATTTCTATACGAAATCTTAATAATGTAATCCTATTTAAGAATTTTTCCAAGCAGCGGCTGAATTGTTATAAAGATGGTTAAGGTTATTAATATGACTATGGTTATCCATCCAACCCAGTTCTTTAACTTGGTATTTACATAGCTTCCCATAATCTCCCGGTTGTTAACCATAAGCATCATGCATATTAAAACCACAGGCAGCAGCATACCGTTAAATATCTGTGATATATAAGAAATAGTAATCAGCGGTGCTCCCGGCCACAATATGATTATCACGCCGATGGTTATTATAGCCGTAAACAATACATAGAATTGTGGAGCTTCATCAAGTTTTTTATCCACTCCTGCTTCAAAGCCGAAAGCCTCACAGATGTAAAAGGCTGTAGCCAGCGGCAGTATTGTAGCGGAGAAGAAGGAAGCTACCAGGAGCCCAAAGGCAAAAATTTGAGATGCAAGGGCACCGGCTAGTGGCTTTAAAGCTGCTGCAGCATCTCTAGCCTCATTAATCTGGATTCCATTTTTGTTAAGAGTAGCGGCACAGGCCACAACTATGAAGAAGGCCACCACAACGGTAATAACGCAGCCAACCATGACATCCCAAAACTCGTATTTATAATCCTTTATACTTATTCCTTTTTCTATAACCGCCGACTGCATATAGAACTGCATCCAGGGAGCAATAGTAGTACCAACGAGTCCTATTACCATGCCTAAATAATCCGAATTCATTTCTATATCAGGTCTAATGAAGGAACTGCCTATCTCATTCCAGTTTGGATGAGCCAGAAGCGCAGAGACTATATAGGAAAGAAGAAATACGCTGAAAACAAGGAAAATCTTTTCTACTGATTTATAGGTGCCTTTCACAACCAAAAACCATACCAAAATTGCTCCAATGGGTACGGAGATATATTTACTTATGTTGAAAACATCCATACTTCCGGCAATACCGGCAAACTCAGTGGCAGTGTTGCCGATATCTGCAATAATCAAACCGATGAAAATAAAGAAGGTTACTCTGACACCGAAGTTCTCTCTTATTAAATCCGCCAGCCCTTTTCTTGTAACAATACCCATCCTCGCATTCATTTCCTGTACTACCAGCAGTGCTATGAAAGCCGGTATCAGGGTCCACAGCAATTTGTAGCCGTAATGGGCTCCTGCCAGGGAGTAAGTGGTAATACCACCTGCATCATTATCCACGCTTCCTGTAATAATTCCTGGTCCTAATATAGACAGGAAAATAAGAAAACTTGCAAATCTGCTTTTTCTATTATTAACTTTTTCAACCATTTAAGAGACCTCCTTCTAACTGATTTTTCTTTTGTTTTTCATCAATTCATATACTACATCATTGATGATAACATTGCCCATCAGTCTCTTTTGCTCGTCTACAATAGGAGTGGACACCAGACTGTATTTAAACATGGTTTTTATGAGGTCTTCTACTTCTTCCGTATCATACATGAATATAAAATTCTTTTTCATGATGCTTTTAATGCTGGAGTTAGGTTCTGTTAAAACCAGATCCATTAAAGATACGGTCCCTTTAAGCTTATTTTCTCCATTCACCACATATATGGAATAGCTCAATTCTTCTTCAGGCTTCAGCTCTCTCAAAGAATTTATTACTTCAAAAACGGAACAATTTTCATTAAAGAAAATGAAATCAGTACTCATAATGCTGCCTATCAAGTTGTCATCATATTCCATTAACTCTCTTACTTCATCGGAGGCTTCCTTTTCCATGCTGTTTAAAATCTCTTCCGCCTTGAAGTCAGTGAGGCCATCCAAAATATCTGCAACCTCATCAGCAGGCATTTCCTCCAAAATATCGGCTGCTTTGTCCGTGGATAGTCCATTAATAACGCTTACCTGTGCATCTTCCTCCATTTCTTCCAGTACATCTGCGGCCCTGTCATTGCCAAGGCTGTTTAAAATGGATATACCGGTGTTGGTATCAAAGTCTTCAATTATATCTGCCAAATCTGCAGGATGAAGAATTGATAATTTGTTATAGTTCTTTGAAAGCTTGATACTTTCATTGTTTGAAAATACAGCCTCTACGTCTTTCCAAAGTATTAAGGAACTGGGAAGCTTTGAGCTAATAGCCTTAATGGGCTTGGCAAGGCCGATACGTCTCAATAGGCCTTCAAGCCCTATATCAACTGCAACGACAAAAATCCCCGAATTTGATACTGCAAGGCTTATGTCATTTACTCTAACTACCTTTCGACCGTTAACATCCACAATCTGCTGATCCAGCACATGCTTGCGGATAAACATAACATTATCCGAGTTAGCCTCAGCCATTTTATTACAGGTTAGCACATATTGGCCCTTGCGTTTTTCTATAGTAAAATTGCTCCAGTCAAGATATTTAATCCCATCATTTGTTTTTGTCTTAACGGCAACAACCTTTGGGTTGCTGAGCTCGTTTATTATTCCTAAATCCTTTAACTTTCCAATGACATTATTATCTTTATCATATATTTTATTGCCTAAAATCCTGCTTAGATAAAATCTGTTCGTTTCCACAACAATCACTCCTTTTTGACAGGTGGCTATTTATATTTATGAAAAATAACCACGTTTTATTTTGTGTTAGTTTTTTATTATTAATCTTACTATGATAAGGGTCACTTTCCATAAATTTCACCTCCTGAACAAAAAGCAAAAGAGCCCGAAAGGCTCCTAAAAATCAACAACAAATTTCATTGAGTTTTAGCACTATATGGCTTTGGATTTAATCCAGCTGCATTAAGTAAAACCTTAATCCGATAGTACCTGTTCACCCCTTGGCGTCTTTCGATGTTTCGGGGCAGCAGCGTGTATCCATATAGGAGCCTCACATAAAAATATAAATATTTATTGCACTACTATAGTATACTACCGGATTCTAAAAGTGCAACTGTATTTAAGCAAATTTAGTCAAATTTCTTTATAGTTGATTGTGGTTATCAATTGCGACGTAATAGTTTGTTTTTTCGCTGGTTATCGCCGATTTAAACTGATATACAGTGGTAAGATGTCTAGCTAATTTATATGGTATAAATTAATTAAGGAATTCATTGACACCAAGAAGCATTAACAATATGCCTGAAAAGAGCGGCGAATATTATCCCAGGATAAAAATGGCCCTAAAGATGTGACAGCTGCTGTAGTAAAATTTGCCGGTAAACCTAAGATGCCGCCATGAAAAGAATAGACGAGATGGACAAGATGGCGAGCAGCTCCATCGATACCAGCGATATCAGCAAAATCAATCAGGCGGCCGGTGAAGCCTATGTAAAGGTACATCCCGAGATTCTAAAGATGTTAAACACTGCGGTAAAGTATTCTCAGCTTACAGATGGAGCCTTTGATATAACCGTAGGGCCGCTGATAAAGCTTTGGGGTATCGGAACAGACAAACAGAAGGTTCCGGCTGATTCTGAAATAAATACACTGTTTCTCTGGTAGGTTATAAAAATATAAGTATTGATGAGGCAAACAGCAGCGTCAAGCTTCTGAAGAAAGGCATGTCCATAGATCTTGGCGGAATAGCAAAGGGCTTCACTGATGATGAAATTCTGAAGGTTCTCAAGAAATATAATATTACCGGCGCTTTGATAAATCTTGGAGGCAGTTCCATATATACTTACGGCAATAAGCCGGATGGGACACCATGGACTGTAGGTATTCAGCACCCGAGAAAAGAGAGGAACCAGGGGTATTTGGCTGTCATCAAGATGCCAGAAGAGGCACTTTCAACCTCCGGTGATTATGAAAAGTATTTTATACAGGATGGAAAGAGATATTGCCATATTATAAGTCCATTCACAGGCTATCCTGCAGAATCGGGAGTGATAAGCGACAGTATCATTATAGACAAAAATGTCCCGGATAGTAATATGCTGGCGGATTTACTGACAAAGGTTACCTTTGTAATGGGGGTGGATAAAGGTATGAAAATCATAAACAGCATACCCGGCGTGTCTTGTATCGCTGAAACCTCGGATTTCAAGATTTACAAGTCCTCGTCCTGGAAAACACCTTTAGAGGATTTAAGCACAGACTTCAAATTGGCAAATTAATGATAGAAGAAGGACGGAGCGGCATCTGCTGCTTCCTTCTTTATTTTCTAGTTCTAGTTTGGTTTATTATTAGTATGAACCGGTTGTTTAAATTTAAAATAGTATTCCGGTGTATTATCCAGAATGGGGACAAATTCGTAGCTCAAGCCTTTATAATACTTTATAATTTCCGGCAGGGCCTTGACGGTATTTATATTGGTGGAGTTGGTGTGAGCCAGGATTATATTCCTTGTATAACCGGGCTTAAAGGTTTCTGCATTCCTAACCAGTTTGTTGACAGGTGTACTTCCATTCTTGCCGTCTTGTATATCCACATTCCAGTCAAAAACTCTCATATTGTTACTATGCAACTTTGCAAGCAAATCTCCTGATAAGCGGTTCATGCTGCCTCCAGGAAATCGGATTATAGATGGTGATATTCCTAAAACGCCATGAATTTGTTCTCTGGTTTTCAACATCTCTTTGATTAAGGCATCATCACTGTAGTACTGCTTTGTGTATTTATGACTATAAGTGTGCAGTCCTATACTATGACCCTCTTTATAAATTCTTTTCAAAATACGCTCACGTCCGGGTATCTGTTTACCAACCACAAAAAAGGTAGCCTTAATATTATATTCCTTTAGAACGTCCAGAATTTGCTCGGTGATAATTGGAATAGGACCGTCATCAAAAGTTAAGTAAACCCTCATGTCGTTGTCTGTTTTA
This sequence comes from Bacillota bacterium, assembly GCA_030706065.1. Classification (GTDB taxonomy): domain Bacteria; phylum Bacillota; class Clostridia; order Clostridiales; family Clostridiaceae; genus JAEZDX01. The sequence goes on from JAUZPH010000019.1 coordinate 14,212, forward strand.
TCACATGGCACTGATGCTGTTTCCACGGCAGGCAGGAGATTTAAAATTATATAAAAAGCAATGCTAAAAGGAAGAATGAATCGCTTTATTAGCTTCAAATTTATTCAGTCCTTTCGAGTTATTTGAGGGTAACTATGTCGAACATACATTATTAGTATATCTTAATAAGGCATTTAAAGTCATGAAGGATTTGGAGGGTATATTTATTTTTGGAGAAACTTAATTTCTTTGGAAGGCTGTGATATGGAAATAATAAGCTTCTTCTTTCAGATAATAAAGAAAGGAGGTTTTTTTTGATAATACAAATATTTAAAAAGTAGTACCAGCATAGTGTGCCAGTACTACTTTTTAAATTTGATAAACCAATCCCTATGAATTCTAGGGCTTTCTAAAATATGAGAGAGACCAGAAACATTGTAATGCAATATTGCACTAGAAAAAAAGACATTATCCCGCAATTTGGATAGTGTCTTTTTGTACTGTTTGGAAATCCCAATATCAATATAATGCATGTGCTAAATGGCATATAATAACAGCGCTCCGCGTATGCTAACATAGGATTGTATAGCATTGATAAGGAGGTCTTATCATATCATAAAACCAGCTGTTTTTCCACTGGAAGCCCCCTCATCTTCAGCTTAAATTTATTTGTCGGAACTCCTCCGAAAATGTAATCCGGATGAAGTGCAGGACGAGATAAACAGTGAAGAAGGGAGTTATAGGCTTTGACTTCTAGGATAAGACTGAAAAGGGTTTTGTGCAGAATGTTTAGTAAGAAAGGGTGAGGAATAATGAAAATGTTGAAAAGTAAGTTTAGGAGGCTGTCAAAGTCCTTGGTGGTTACCTTACTGGCAGGACTCTTAACTCTCCCGGCCCTGCCGGCAGTAACAGCATATGCAGATTATCAACCTGAGCTTCCATCACTATACCAGACCTATAATAATTATTTCACCTTTGGTGTGTTTCAGTCAATGGGCAGCTATTTTGGGGGAGATCCTGCAAAGAGCATGCTGCAGCACCATTATCTGAGCTGGAGCCCTTCAAATGAATTCAAACCGTCGTCCCTTTTTGGTACAAACCAATCGTCTCAAGCATATAATGCGGTAGTAAATGCAACATATTCCAGCGATACTGAGAAAGCAGCTGCCCTTGATAAAGCTAATAGGACAGTCATTCTTGCATCGACAACTTCTCAGGAAACCTTTTTACAAAATGTCAGGAATGAAAATAAAAAACGAGGGCCTAATGATCAAATCAGGGTCAAAGCCCATACTCTGCTTTGGCACAACATGACACCGGAGCAATTCTTCCATGATGGGTTTTCAAGTTCAAATGCCTATTCAAGCCCCAGTGTAATGCTGGATAGAATAGATTCTTATATCGGAGCGGTTTTTCAGCGTTTTGCATCCTACGGCGATGTAATCTACTCCTGGGATGTTGTCAATGAGGCCGTTGATGACTTCACGGGATATATCCGTAATGAAAAGGATTACCAGCTCAGCAACTGGGGCCGCATTTTCAAACGGCCCGATGAGACAGGTACTCAAAGGCTTCTTGATGAAAGTGTATACATCAGACAGGCCTTTGCATCGGCTCGTAAATATGAAAGAGAGCTGGGACTCAATTGGACGCTTGGATACAATGATTTCTTTGATGCAGATAAATCCTATGAACCCAAACGTTCTGCTACCGTAACAATACTGAAGCCAATATATGAAGCCGGCAATATTGATTTCTATGGCTTCCAGGGGAGAAACGCCACAGCCCTCAGCTTGGATATCTTTAAAGAGACCTATGCTATGTTCAGCACGGTTTGTAATCAGATACAATTTACCGAATCGGATACAAGAAGTGACCTTGTACCAAATCCTAGTTATGACCCTAATGATATTCATGCAAATTACTATTTACAGTACGGCAGTGTTAATCCAAACTGGAACCGAAACGATATACACTCGCCGCTTCTGATACAAGCTCCCGGCTGGCAGGCATCATGGGCTAACCAGACAACATACCAACAGGCCCAGGCAGACTGGCTGGCTGATTATTTTGACTTCCTGCTGCAGAACAGCGCAGGCAATGGAGGCAAAATAGTAATGTATGCCGTTGACGGACTGAACGATGCTTCCACTTTCAATTCAAATAAAGGATGTTCAATGTTCATGTCCGCTGACAGCTCAGGAAATACAGCAAATACGGCAAAGATGTCCTACTTTGCCGTTATCGGCAGCAAAGCCCGCTTTGAGCTCAATAAGAAACTGGTCAATCTTCCGGACCCAACTACACAAGGGACTTACACGGTTACCAGCTGGGCTGCTTACACCTCAGCGCTGGACAATGCAAGAAATGTGCTGAAAGCCAGAATCTACGATCTGAATGGCGTAAATAACGTGAATGCAGCATCAGATGCTTTAACAAAAGCTATCAACGGGTTAACTGAGACAGCTACATCTTTAAGTGCACTGACTGTGAATAATGAACCGATAAAAGGCTTCAACCCTGATACCCACACTTATACTATTCTGACTCCTATCGGTGCTGTGCCTAAGGTTGCTGCAACGACCGCAGCTGACGGCGCTGCCGTTGAAATAGCTCAGGCGTCCGGATTGCCAGGAAAAGCTGTTGTTACTGTAAAGAAGGATGGAAAACAGGATACCTATACCGTTAACTTTACAGTTGACACCGGCTTAAGCAGCATTACTGTCAACGGCTCACAGATCAGCGGGTTTAGTCCGGACAAGTACACTTACAGTATGCAGGTATCTGCCGGTTCAATACCACAAGTACAGGCAATCCCAAAGGATCCGGGAGCTAAGGTGGAAATAGCTCAGGCGGCGGCACTCCCAGGGCAGGCAACAGTAACTGTAAGCTATGGAAGCGCACTGACTGTTTATACGGCAAACTTCACTGTGGACACTTCGCTGAGCAGCTTGAAGGTGAATGGAACCACAATAAGCGGGTTTAATCCTGGTGTCTACACCTATAATGCACTGCTTACAGACAAAATGACAGTGATACCTCAGGTTCAGGCAGTACCCAGTGATCCCGGTGTTAAAGTGGCAATAGAGCAGGTGGCTGCGGTACCTGGACAGGCAATTGTAACGGTAAGCTGTGGCAGCGCGCAGACCGTTTACAAGATAAACTTCAGCAGCAATTTAACCGGCAATGATGAATTTGATGGACCAACTTTAAATACTTCTCTCTGGCATTGGGTGAATGAAGACCCGTCAACATGGAGTCTTGCTTCAAATCCAGGTAACATGACTATAGGCTCCAGAAAAGGAGA
>JAUZPH010000190.1 GCA_030706065.1 Bacillota bacterium
AAACTTCACTTCCAGCGTTTGCTATGATTACTGCATCAAATTCCAGCCCCTTTACAAGATAGGAAGGGATGAGCACCACACCTCCGGGATAATCTTTCTCAGAGCCTGTGATAAGATCACATTTAACCTTGAGCCTTGCAAGCTCAGCTTTAAGGTCGAGGCACTCCTTCAAGGTCTTACATATGACAGCGGCGGACTTAAACCCCTCTTCTTTTATATTCCAAAGGTCTGATTTTACAGCCTCGGCCACTTCTTTTAAATTCCTCTTACCTGTTATTTTTACCTGATCCCCATGGCGTATCACCGGTTTTGCCAGGGGAACATCCAGGCCGTCCAGAGACTTTATTACTGCATTAGCAGCTTCCATTATCTCCACGGTAGTACGGTAGCTTTGTTCCAGAGTCATAAAGGAAGGAGATTCCTCCGGAAATATAGTAGACTGTACCTCCTGCCAGCTTTGAATGCCTCTGTAGGAGTGTATGCCCTGACACAGGTCACCCAGTATGGTAAAGGAGCCGCTTCGAATTATGCGCTTTAGAATATACAGCTGAAACAGGCTGAAATCCTGAGCCTCATCGATAAGTATATGACGGGCGGTGAACTTTTCATCAAGGCCGAAGATGAAATACTTGATATGCATCATTGGGGCAAGGTCTTCTATTTCCAGGGTTCCTTCCCTCAGTATATTTTCAGTGTGAAACCTTGCAGCTTCAGCGCCTTTCTCATCAATAATATCACTGCAGCACCTATGAAAAGTGTCCATACTGCAGATAAGCCCATGGTAGTATTCGTAGGGAGTCAGGAATTTTATGCTGTTCATAAACTCTTTTATAATAATTTTGGATTCTTTTCTTATTTTCTCAAGGAGACTGTCTCTCTTATCAGCCAGTGCGATGATTTTCTGTCTTCTTTCAGGGCAATCTTTCATCCTGGAACGGACCTCGTTGATAAGTCGTTCGTATTTTAACTCGATCTCGTCCATAATGGGTTCTTTTCTCAATTTAAGGGTATTTACCAGATTCTTCTTCAGCTCGTTGATCCTCTTCATCAATGGAAGATAGCTGTATTCAATGAGGAAGAGACGCTGTATTTCTTCATAGGGCAGGAGGCAGAAGGAATCTATTTTAAAATCATCCCTGGGTATCAGGTTCCGTTCTATATCTTCTACATATCTTTTTATGATTCTCATGAAGTCCATGGAGGACTTAAAACGGGAAATATCCTGCAGTTTCTTCTTGTCAGTCGGTGAATCATTTCCGGGGCCTTCAATAAAGTACGACAGTTTTTCCTGTGAGGGCCTGAGCTTGAACTTTGTGCCTATGATACTCTGAGCCAGATCCTCGAAGGTAACCTGCAGTACATTTTCTACCCCAAGGTCCGGAAGTACCTCGGAAATATAGCTGAGGAAGAAACGGTTAGGTGCTATTATCATAAAATTGTTGGGCTTCAGTGAATCTTCATGATTGTATAAAAGATAAGCTATTCTGTGAAGTGCAATGGTGGTTTTGCCTCCTCCGGCAGCACCCTGCACTATAAGAGGCTTCCACATGTCGGCTCTTATGACTTTGTTCTGTTCTGCCTGAATGGTGGATACGATATCCTTCAACCTCTTATCCTTGCTGGAATTCAGGCTGGCCTGCAGGAAATCGTCGTTGGTGGTGATATCTATATCATATATTTCTTTTAGATCTGCGCTATCAATTACATACTGCCTCTTGAGAAAAATATCTCCGCATATACTGCCGTCGGGGCAGTCATAATTAGCTTTCCCAAGCCTGCCTTCATAATAAAGGCTCGCAATGGGCGCTCTCCAGTCTGTTATAAGCATTTCCTGGTCCTCCGCCCGCAGCAGCGACATTTTACCGATATAAAGCCGTTCCAGCCATGGAGCACCGGATTCCTTAAAGTCCACTCGGGCAAAGTACGGTTTAGAAAGGCCACTGCCTACAGCCTTGAGTTTTTGGCTGAGATTTTCCTTTATTTTACTGTTGATTATGAGGTCGTTGAATTGTTCAGCGTTATCCGAGTTATAATGCCTTATGCCATATTCGACCTCCTTGTCGATATTCCCTTTTTGCCTGAGTATCTGAAGGTTATATTCCTTAAGATACTGGAGTATATAGTTTAACTTCTGCATCTCGCTCTGGTAGTCTGGGTGATTTAATGCGGGCATTGCAAAGCACCTCACTTTCAAGTTTGTTCAGAAATAGTGGAATTGGAGTAATATCTAAGCAGTGGTGACTTATTAATTTTACAGGAAGGGCTTAAAAAAATAAAACATCATTCTGGTGCCCCTGGAGAGGGCCCATACTGCTCTGATATATAAAGACGGAAAAAGTCTTTTTATCACAAAATATCTAAATTTTACTTGACAATCCGAAGTTTTTATATTATGATATTAATATAAAGTTGACAGTAAGATATAATTTGGTGTGTATCATGTATAAAAAAGCTGGTTTTTTAACCAGCTTTTTCCATTTTAGTGAGTAAAGAAGATTTGCTGAATTTTGGATGAATAATATATTTCCCCGGGATATTTTTGTTTACAATTGGAAATAATAAGTATATAATATAGTGGCAATATTTTATAATATTTGGATAGGAGTTGAGAGCTTTATTATGTGTCGGATTATGGTTTTTACAGCGACTTTAGCCTAAATAGGGATAGTCTGCCCATTTTTAGGTAAGTTTGCTGAAAAAAGAATCATAATTTGATGGATAAAGCTCTTTTTTGTCCTGTTCAATATTTTTTAGCTTGAGAGTTTTGCGTTCTCAAGTCTGTTTATTGCAATATGTTATTGAATGATATTGAGTAAGGGAAGAGGAGTGCCTCTTCCCTTTTTGTGTTAAAAAGAAGTCAAAGATAAAAATAATAGTTTGATGTGCGAGGAGGAATTTGTATGAGTATATTCAATGTTGAAAACCTGACTCATGGCTTTGGCGACAAAGTATTGTTTAAAGATGTATCCTTCAGGCTGCTGAAGGGTGAAAAAGTCGGCCTTATAGGTGCCAATGGCTCCGGCAAGACCACGCTCTTTAATATTTTATCGGGACGGCTGCTGGCGGATGAAGGGGTCATAAAGTGGTCCCATGCTTCTAGGATCGGACATCTGGATCAGCATTCTTCCCTGGAGGAAGGAAAGAGTATAAGGGATACCTTGAGAGATGCCTTCAGGGAGCTTTACAAGCTTGAAGAAGAGATGCAGCAGCACTCGGAAAAGCTTTCCGACAGCATTCAGGATGAGAGGGCAATGAACAAAATACTGAAGAGAATTGGTGATATTCAGGATAAGCTCTATTCCAGCGGTTTTTTTGAAATAGAAAGCCGTATCGATACTATGGCTGCAGGACTGGGGATAGATATCCTCGGTATGGATACTGAAGTTAACAAGCTCAGCGGCGGACAGAGGACCAAGGTGCTTTTGGCGAGGCTATTGCTGTCCTCACCGGATCTTCTGCTGCTGGACGAACCAACCAACTACCTGGATGCAGAGCATGTGGAATGGCTTTCGGAGTACCTCAGCAGTTATAAAAACAGCTTTATGGTGATATCTCATGATACGGGCTTTTTAAACAGGGTAGTAAATATAATTTACCACCTTCAATTTACCGATATTAAGAGGTACCCCGGAAACTATGATGCTTTTATAAAGCTGAAGGATGAAGCGGAAAAAAAGTATATCACAGATTATTACAGGCAGCAGGAGGAAATAAAAAGACTGGAGCAGTTTGTAAAGTCAAATATAGTCCGCGCATCCACCACTAAAAGGGCCCAGAGCAGACAGAAGATGCTGGACAAAATTGACAGGCTCGAAAAGCCGAAGACTGCCCCAAAGCCCTACTTTGATTTCAAAACCTGCAGAGATCCAGGCAAGCTCATCTTTGAAAGCAGGGAGCTCGATATTGGTTACTCTTATCCTCTTATGCGGAATATAAACCTGAAGCTTACGAGGGGGGATAAAATAGCACTGACGGGCTGTAACGGTATAGGCAAGACAACATTTTTAAAAACAGTCATGGGCATGATACCGGGACTCGGAGGGCGCATCAGCTATGGAGAATACCTTCAGCCGGTTTACTATGAGCAGGAATTTCATTATAGGAGCGGCCTCACCCCAATGGAGGAAATATGGAATGAGTACCCGGACCTTACACAGAAGGAAGTAAGGAAGGCACTGGCACTCTGCGGGCTTAAGGAGGAACAGGTGAGACAAAGTATGAGCAGTCTGAGCGGAGGGGAACAGTCCAAGGTAAGGCTCTGCAGACTCATATTAAAACCCTGCAACTGGCTTATCCTTGATGAGCCTACCAATCACCTGGATACTGCAGCCAAGGAGTCCCTGAAGGAAAGCCTGAAAGACTTTAAGGGAACAGTGCTTCTCGTATGCCATGAGCAGGAATTCTATGAAGATTGGGTAACCGAGGTATGGAATATGGAAAATCTTATTACTGTAACGAGATAATAAAAAGGATTTTTACAGTGAATAAAGAATATAGGCCTTATGCAAAATAAAATGATACATTTTAACGGGAGTGATGTTTATGAGTTATTTAAGAGTCTTCTGCAGCGATGAAACCATTCCAACTTTGGATGAAATATTGAAATGGACGAAATTACAAGGATATAATCTGAGGATTGATAAAAGCTTCTCGGAAGAGGCCGACACCGCTTCAAGGGAATGGGAAGCAGCAGCAATACTTGATGAAGACGGAAGAAGAGCCTTCATATGCGAGGTTAACAGGGCTGAAGGAGGCGAGGAATCTCTTATGCATGAAGAGATCGAAGAGTTTAAGGAACTTCTCAAGGAAGTAGAGGAATTTCCCTTTGAAGATATAGACAAGGTGCTTAAGCATCTTAATGAGACAAAATACATTATAGCAGCCCAGCCCCTCTCCGAGGATGTTGACGAAACCGAAGACAATGCACTCAGCGTTTTTCTGCAATACTTTGTTGTAAACCGAGGGGGCATGGTTCAGGAGGACGGCGAGGGTTTCTATGAAGGGGATAAGGTGATTGTTGGGCTTGAATAAAGCCACAGTGCCTTCTGTGATTTCACCAAGGTTTATTTAAGATGAAATACAAAATGACAGAGGCCCCATACCTCTGTCATTTATATTAGAGAAAAGCTATTTTGGCAGGCTGTCTTGATACTTCTTATATATATCGGCTGTGATATCCTTGTCGGATTTATCAAACAATACCAGACTGTCTTTTGCTGGAAACCTGTTCTGCACATCTTTTGAAACGGAACAGCAGGCTATAAAGTATTCCTGTTCCGGAATTTTGACGGAATAAACCTTGTTGTCAATTGTGACCTTGGCAGAAGCAATGAGTTTATCCGGATTTTTGCCGTCAATGACAAAATAGTTTCCGTGATTTGTAGTCTGTACCCTATATTTAAGCATGGCTATGTCGTAGGAAGTGTATGTTATTTTATAGCGGTTATTCATACCCCTTTCCATCTCTGTTTCACCTATGAATGTATTGAAAGTGTACAGTACATATCTTTTGCTATCCATATTCATAATCTGTTTGATATCCAAGCTGTCAGTAACTGTTTTCGATTCATTAATGAGGCCCAGTATTTGCTTTTGAATCTCCGGATTATCTCCGGAGATTGAATAGGCTTTGTTATACCGAACAAAAATAAAATATAGAAGTACTATTACACCCAGTGCAAACCAATATCTCTTTCTCATAAACCCTAACCCTCTACCTCATACCTGATATTTATCTATAATTATATGGTATATGAAACATATTATACCATATAATGGAATATAATACAAATTTAAAACCGGCTTGAGTTTTACAAGCCGGTTTTAAGGTTTAAATTTATTTTTGCGAGTAATTTAATCCCCAGGTGACGTCGTAGCAATCTGTTACTACTGCATGATATGCTCCCCAGAAGGTCTTCTGTAATGCAAATTTTACTGAACCTTTATTGCTGAGGGCTGAGTAGACCTTATTGATTTCATCTTCGCTTTCCATTTCCAGTACCAGATTCATATTGAATCCTTTTCGCGGCTCATCCAACACATCTACAAAGTATAATGTACAAAGTTCATTGATATGCAGTTCCGCGTGGATTATTTTTCCTTCATATCCCTTGAACATTTCAATGCCGTCGGCCAGTTTGAGATTTTTTATCTCTCCTCCGAAGACCTCTTTATAAAAATCCAGAGCTTCTTTGCAGTTTTCAATATAGATTTCAGGAATAATGCTTTTCATATGTACCTGCCTCCCGGTTATATAATATTTTTCAGTATATTTGTTTGTATTTAATGTATTTATGATATCAAACAAGAGTATCAGTTGCAATATTTAAGAAATTGTTCATAAACTGGTGGAGGAAAAGAAAATCTTCATGTATAAATCTTGATAACTATATAACTATATAACTAGGTAGTGTATACATTTTTGGGATTAATCTCCGAATGCTTAAAATTACGAAAAAAGGAGTCACAACGTATGCGGACTCCTTTTTCTGTTCAAGCAGATTTAAAATATATCTGACTGCTCACTTAATTAAGAAAGGAAAGTTGGTTATAATTCAACGAGTTCGTAATCTCTGCTGCCCAGCCCTATCTTTTCAGCATATTCAAGGGTGCCTCTGCCCCGCTTGAATACAGTCTTACCCTCAGACTTATCCAGCATATCAAGACAAGCTTTATCTATGGCGACAGGATCAGTGGAAGCGAAAACACCGAGATCTTGGGCAATGGGCTTCATTGGATGTCCTTCACAGTCGCAGTTTTTTGTTATATTAAAGGCAAAGCTGATATAGATATTATTTTTGCCTTTTGCTGCAGCATAGGCATATTCAGCCAGCCTTTCAGGGAAGGACCTTGACAGTGATGCAAGCCAGCTGTTTGATATGGCACCAAACTGACAGGC
>JAUZPH010000191.1 GCA_030706065.1 Bacillota bacterium
ACAATAAAAAGCTCTTTATATGCACTTCCAGGACTTTAAAGTATTTTTTATATCCTCATATCCTTCCGTCATCCTTGGTACAAAAATTCTTGTCAAGCTGTTACCCTCAGCCCGTATTACAAGCCCCCTTTGGCTCTCTGTAACAGAACTGATATTTCTACTTTCAACTATTCCTTTTTTTAAGAGAGGATTAAACCTGAACCCCGATTCCGGCTTATCTGACTTGTAACATTTTTCTATATAATTATCATATATCAAAACCGAATATGATTTCCAATCCGCCTCCAATTTCACAGATGCATAATGAATCATTGCGGCACCAACACCTGCAATCAAAATGGCAGCGAAAATTATTCCGGATACTTTTTCATTTCTGTCATCCAAATATTGAGAAACAAATGCTAAAACGATTACAAAAGTAGTGAATACAGCCAATATGATAGAACCTACAGCTGTTTGATGTCTTTTCTCACTGTCGATAAATTCTCTTTTTACTTTATAACACTGCATAAAGAACACCTCACTCCATATTTTACTATATATTCCTTATTGTTATATCTTTAACAATATACCATTATTCTACCACAATCTTCCGATTATGTCATTATTATTTAGAATTTTAAAAAAATTGTTTTCAGGATAAAGGGACCGCAGCATAATGTATTTCCATTCATTATACTGCAGTCCCTTCTTAATACTTTTTTAAAGCATTTTGCATATTTTATTATTCAAAATATCCATAAACTTTTTCCTCATAAAATCATTGTCGTATACACTGGTATATATATCCTGCCACTGCTCTCTTGTAATTCCTGTCTCTTCTGTAAAATAAGCCGTCATTTTTTCAGCTTCATAACCATCTACTACATACTGTCCTACTTCCTGCGCATCCCTGAAAACATTGAAATAGAAGAATACCGGCCCTATTATCCCCCATCTCTCATTAAATTCCGAGGAAAAATCCCTCATTGCCGAAAATAGATCCTCCTCCACCCAAAGCCTGTCAGCCTTCTCAAGGAAACTTCTCATCTCCGGAATATCCTCCTTGTTGCTGCAGTTCTCTGAATCCTCCAAGGCATCCAGCAGTTCCTCCGGAGTTCCCATAATGATTGCTACATAATCCTCCTTTGGGGAAAGGTATGAATTATAGGCGGAGGTAATATAAATATTCTGGATAAAGCCCAGGGCAGCTTCTGTATCAGGGAAACAGATCCACCAGTCATATAATATTCCGGTATCACTGTTTACAATAACTGTATTGATAAAAACTGACTCCTTTGTTAAAGTTATTCCCCTAAAATAGCCTTCTGTCAAGTTCTCATTTTTGCTTATGAGATTTTCCCAAAAGAAAAACTGCCTGTATTTAGAATTCTTCATAAAGTATACCCTTTCTACCGATACCCGCTGTTCCATCTTTCCTGCAAGTATTCCATCTTATAATTTTATCATAATTATACTGATTGTAAAAATTATTTATCGTTTTTTATACCATATTTAATTGATAATATCTTCAGGCTTCACCATGGAATTACAGCATGCCGGATACTATGAGAAACTGTGCAGCTGAATAGGTTGCCATGACGAATACACCATTATTCTTTTGAAGAGATATAACGAAACCGAGGGCTAGTGCTGCATCCGAGGCAATAAAAAGAAGGGAGCCTGTAAAAGTAATCCATGAGCCTGTTCCTACACAGGAGCATGCCCTATACAAGCTCATGTAACTCATGGCGACAATTATAACCATATATAGTGTAAGATGTACTTTTAAGGGGCCAGACCGTTTGATTATCTTTGTATACAACAATCTGCAGCCCACACCATAAGGCAACAGGAACACAAGGCTCCAGGGCTTGAATTCACCTCCCGCTGCAGTTAGAGAAAATGATATTGTATAAAGAATGTGAGTAAAGGCAAAACAAATCATTCCCGGTACAAAGTATCTGTTTTTTAACATAAGGGCTGTATCTCCCAACAGGCTGAATAAAAGAGCAGTTATTACAATAAAACTTATATTTGAAGCAGAGAAGCTATAGTAAAGTAAAACAGATGGAATAATGAGAGGTTTTGTTATATTCATATATTTTTTCTTATCGGTTCCAACAAAATACAGATGTATCAGAGTTATCATAATTACTATAGCCGACATAACAGTACCGCTGTTCATAAATTCAAGCTCCTTTTAAAGTTTTTACGCCATATGTAAGAGTCTGTATATCTACTAACTTTAACAAATTCACCGGAGAAAATATCGAAGAGGACGATTTTTCGGAGGCGACAAATTCATATATAACTCACACATCTATATTATGGACAACAAAAAGCCGGGTAATCAGCATATTTCTCTTTATCACCCGGCTTCTAAAAATTTAATCATGTTATTCAAGTTCTAGCCATTATATTCAATCAGAGCTTTCTTAAGATTTCTTATTCCACCTCTTGGGTTGTCAACATCACCTTCGTACCTTGGTATTATATGTATATGCACATGGGCAATGGTTTGTCCTGCTGTTTTTCCGATATTTATACCTATATTATACCCCAATGGCCTGTAATCCCAATCTACCCTTTCCTTCACCTCTTTTATAAGGCTGTATATGGCTGTAATCTCCTCCTCCGAGGCCTCAAAAAAGCTTTCAAAATGCCTCTTTGGTATTACCAATACATGCCCCCTGTTCACCGGAAAGTTGTCAAAAATGGCATAGGCATACTGATTCTCACATATGTGGCGTGCTCTCTCATAATTGCAAAAAAGACATTTTTGTTCATCACTCCTGGAATTACTGCACATAATAATATCTCCCTTCAATTTCAAGTTAGTAACTCTCTTCATCCAAAAAGCAATTATCTATAGTATATTTTAACATATTATGGCTTGTTTGCAAAATAATTAGCGACTCTGTCAGTAAAAGAAAAAACCAGAAATCATATTCCGGTTCCCATATGGATATCTATAAAAATCAAACTGCTTGAATATCTTTAAACATTCCTTTGAGCAGAGTTTCATGCACGCCGTTCTCTTCTTTTAATATCCTGAAGAGTTCCCTCAATAGTACCTGGTTTTTTACAACCCGCAGTTCATCATTGATAAGTTTTTCATTGCCCGAATCAAATTCCACCTTGTTATACCGGTACCAGTCTAAAAGTAATATTTCATCTGTCTCTTCAGTATAAATCAGCTTTCGGCAGCTTTGAAAATAACTCAGCATTTTCGATATCAATTCCACCTCTATTCCCAGTTCACTGGCGGCGGAATTAATATCCAGCCAATATATCCCGCATCCAGTTCCTCTTGGGTTTGTAATAAGGTAACTGTAAAGGTACTTCTCCATTGGCATCAAGTCGGCAGTAAAATCGTCCTTCCAGAACCTTGTGTCTATCCTCCTGGTACTTAACATCTAACCTCTTCGCCATCCTTTCTCCAGCAACTATATATATTGTCACTATTCTACAAGAGCATCTCTATATAATATGCAGTTAATCTACCTATTAAAACCATCTTCTGCAAATCCAAGCATATTGAGGGATTTGTCAGGATCTCCTGCCCTGGTATATATTTATTACTGTTTTCATGCAAAAAAATATCATTGTTTAGATGTCGCCCATATGATAATATGTAACCATAAAACCGATGGGAGGTCATAAATATGAAAGAATATAAAACATCCCTACTTATTGGAATTTTATATATTGGAGCTTTAATTTTTATGCCTTTTATAAGAAGCATTACCGTCATCACTCTGATTTTTCTGGCCCTCCAGTTCATGTTCCACGGTGCTTTTGTACTGATAGGGGCAAGGGCAGACAGGGTTCACCGCAAGTTCACGGAAACGTATTATGCAACCCTCTCGGCACTGCTGACATACGCTGTATCTGCAGGCTTGTATTTTATTTCTTTTCATTCATTGATATAGCCACTATAGCATAATAAAGGGCAGTGTCCGCACACTGCCCTTCTTTCATTTGTATATGTTTAATTACCTCATTGTTTTGAAATTATATCCTTGAGCTTTAAGGTACTCTATTACCTGAGGCAATATATCTACCGTTGCCTGCTTGCTTCCCGCATCATGCATCAACACAACTATATCTTCAGGATTGCCAGATCCGGCAATTGATTCTTTTAACCTTACAAGGAGTTCCGGCGCAGTTCTGGTTCTGCTTTTGCCGTTTTCCTTTATCAATTCTGCATCCCCGGTGAGGGCGTTCCAATCTATATAATGATAACCAAAGGACATGAGTTCCTGTCTGTACGGTTCCCTTGTCTTTCCGGAGCTTCCCCCGGGGAAACGGTATATCCTGGTATTAAAGTCTTGTCCAAGTATGTTCTTCATTACGGCAATATTTTGATCAAAATCACTCTTAAATGCATCCGATGAACTGTAGATGGTATTATAATCATGAGAGTAGCTGTGCATATTTATGGAGTTTCCTTCAGCATATTCCCTTTTCAGCATATCAGGGCTTTTTTCCGCCATGTTTCCTAATACAAAGAAGGATGCCTTTATGTTATACCTGTTTAGTATATCAAGTACCTGAGGTGTAATGTTCTTTGTAGGTCCGTCATCAAAAGTCAGAAAAGCATTTTTTATTCCGTCCTTTTTAAAGATGTCTTCAATTTTGACCTCATAATCTTTTAAAATCGGCTCAGCTGGCTTAGCTGGATCAGTTGACTCGGCTGGTTCCGCTGTCGTAGTATTTCCACTGTCTTTTGTGCTGCCCCCCAGAGGCTTGTCCATATTAGGCCCACTGCCTGTCGGTCCATCGGTTTTATTGCCGGCATTTCCTGCAGAAATATTTGAGTACGCCGCAGTATTGTTCTGATTGGCGTGCGGCTTGGCATTAAAATAAATTGCTGCCCCCGCTGAAAATGACAGCAAAACAGATACTGCAACTGTTGCAATTATATATTTTTTGGAACCTGCTGGTTTGAATAGTAGTTTCTTGTTATTGTAACTGAGCATGACGGCTTGTCCCCCTTAATGTGACAGTATATTTCGTCACATAATTCTCCCATATTCTAATTAAATTATATTGTATTGCCTAAGTCAATAGCTAAACCGCCAGCACATAAAATTTTATTAATATGGTTACAATTTTAATAAACCTTTGACAAAACTCCTTTGACTTTCGGACAATGGTTCTATCTAATTTGTCATCAGGAGGGATATCATGACTAAACATCGTTTTTTGAAAAGAAGTCTCTTGATACTTGGTGCAATTTCCGCTGTATCCCTCTTATTCGCAGGTGCTTATCTATATTCCGGCCTTGAAAGAATCGAAAGGATTCAAATACCACATACCAATGAAGAATTGGGAATACATCCCTGGGTCTCGGCAATGGAGGATGTCAGTATTAGAAACATTGCTCTTTTCGGCATAGACAGCGGGAGAAATCCCAGTGATCCTCCTCACTCGGATTCGGTAGTGCTTTTGACCATTGACAGAATGAGAAACAAATTAAAGGTCTCTTCAATTTTGAGGGATACCTATGTAAATATAGACGGCCACGGAAAATCAAAACTCAATGAAGCCTATACCTATGGCGGCCCTGCTCTTGCCGTAAAGACCTTAAACCAGAATTTTGATCTGGATATCAAAGATTATGTCACTGCAGATTTTTGGGGTTTGTCAAGGATTATTGATTCTTTGGGTGGCATCGAAATTAATATAGGGGAAAAAGAAGTAAAAGAAATAAACAAATGGATTGGAGAATTGTCTGCCCTTGAGCAAAAGGAACCGGCTTTTATTAAAAAAAGCGGACCTCAGAGGCTTGACGGTATTCAGTCTGTGTCCTATGCCCGGATAAGAAAAATAGGAGATGGCGATTTTGACAGGTCTCTCCGTCAAAGGAAAGTCCTGGGTCAGCTTCTTGATAAAATAAGACAGGGAGGTATTACAGGCTATACATCCCTTGTATGGAAAGCTGCTCCTTATCTGAAAAGCAACATATCAACCAATGATATGGTGTCAACAGGAACATCCTTTCTTCTATCTACAATTAACAAAGTTGAAATGCAGCGTTTTCCCCTGGATGGATACTGCAAAGGCAGTATTAGAAACGGTATATGGTACCTCCTTCCCCAACCGGATATAGAAACTATGGCTAAGCAATTATCCGATTATATATATAAAGATATAAAGCCTGTCCCAAAGGCACCTCTATTTTAAAGGCCTGACACAGAAATATAATTTCTCCGTCAGGCCAGCCCTATTTTTTGTTAATCTTGTTTATAGAATACACTACCGGAAGAGTAACAAAGGCTGCCAAAACCGCTTCAAGAACACCATTGGTCATTCCCGCTGCAAGCATCGCCTTTACCGCTGCTCCTATATTCATTTCCTTCGCTGCCGCGTATTCTTTTAGATACAGCAGATATATCATGGACAGAACTCCTATTGTATTTGTCAGGGATCCCGCCGCTGCACCAAGTATAATGCCTAGCCTTCCGTTAAACCTGGAAACAGCTTTATACACATAATATGTCACTATTCCTATCAGTACCCTGGGAAGTACTGAAACCAGCGGATTATAGAAGGCTGGTGACAACAGATTGGGGTTTGTCAAGTTCTGAAATATACTGAAAAGTCCAAACATCAGTCCTATCAATCCCCCGGCGATAGGGCCCTCAATAATGGCTCCGATGATGACCGGTATGTGCATTATTGTAAGCTTCAGCATTGGGAGCGGTATAAAACCCAGTCCGGTGGAGCCTAAAATAATTGTAGCCGCCGATAAAATTCCCACTGTAGTTAACATTCTTGCATTTAGTATCTTTTTTCTCTTTTTTTTCAACATAAAAACACCTCCAGGATCTTACTCCTTACAGAAACCCATTTTATCATGTTTTTCGAATAACACAATAG
>JAUZPH010000192.1 GCA_030706065.1 Bacillota bacterium
AGTAAACGGGTGTTGGGGAATTCTTGCTACCGGGCTGTTTGCAGACGGCAGCTATGGAGACGGCTTTAATGCAGTAGCTGGAACTGTAAAAGGCTTATTCTATGGAGATCCTTCACAGTTTGTGGCACAGCTCATATGCGTAGGGGTTTTGATAGTTTGGGGGTTCGGTTCTTCCTTTGCCTTCTGGAAGATTCTCGATAAGATAATGGGTATAAGGGTTCCTGCCGAGGCTGAGGTACAGGGGTTGGATTTACCGGAAATGGGAGTACTTGCATATCCTGATTTCAGTCTCGTTGGGGGAACAACAAACAATTCGATAATTGCATCTGGAAGCAACGAAGTGAAAATGTAATTATAGTTCGGAGGAGTGATAAATAAGATTTAGAAATCATTGATGCAAAATATATAATGAGGAAAAAGATTGTATTAAGGACGGTTGATCCGCGCAATGCGGATTAACCGTCCTTTGCCTCATATCACATATATGAGGATGAAAAAGTAATGGCACAAAAAAGTTTTTATGAAAATGTTTAAATTAAAAAGGACCTATTGACTAAAACTAAAATAGGAGTAAAATATAGTTTGCATGCGAAATATATTGATAGAAAATATTTATATGCTAAGTATGTTTGTATGAAATTCTAAAAGGATGTGAGAAACTGGTGGATGAATTAAGCGGTGGGATAAGTATCTTTGGAAGAATGAAGAAGATTATGCATACCATCAGAAATACAATGGAGCTGCATTTTAACGATGTAAGCCTGACAGGGCCCCAGGGTATGCTGATAGGTACTCTTATGCATTATGATTCCATGAAGATAAGTGACCTAAGCGAGAAATTAGGCTTATCCAACAGCACTGTATCCGGAATACTTGACAGGCTTGAAAAGCAGGGATTGGTTGAGAGAACAAGGAGCAAAGAGGATAGAAGAGTTGTATATGTAAACATAGCACCGGAGTTCAGAAAGAATGCCAAGGAGAAATACAAGGAACTGGAGCAGAAATTTGAATCCATGCTAAGCAAGGCGACACCGGAGGAAATTGAAACAATAAATCAAGGACTGGAGACTTTGCAGAAAATAATTGAAAGACAAAAAAGTGATAAGGAGTAGATGTAACAATGACTAGATTAGCGAAATATTTAAAACCCTTCATCGGGCTGATTATTGCTGCCATAGCACTGTTATTCGTTCAGGCAATGTGTGACCTGGCACTGCCGGACTACATGTCCAATATTGTAAACAAGGGCATACAGCAGAGCGGTATAGAAAATGCAGTTCCTGAGGCAATAAGACAGAGCCAGATGGATAATAAGGTTGAATTATTCTTGTTTGGAAACGACAAAGAAGAGGTTGTGAGTAACTACACACTGGTAGATAAGTCCAGTACAGACTACGATAAGTATGTTAAGAAATATCCTCAGCTTGCAAATGAACCAATATATGTACTTAAGGATATTGATAAGACAGAAATTGATAAGTTGAATCCAATAATGGGTAAGGCACTTCTTGCAGTTTCTGGTGTTGAGAAGATGGAGGCTGATGCAAAAGCCAAAAACGAACCTATTGATTTTAACGGAACAAAGATTCCTGTAGGTACAGATCTATTTGCCCTAATGAAAGGGAAAATGACTGACGATCAGCGTGCCAAGATGATGCAGGATAATGATAAGAGGTTTACAACTCTTGGCGACAACATGATTGTTCAGGCAGCTTCAAGTTCAGTAAAGGCTGAATATAAGGCCCTGGGAATAAATACAGACAGAATACAGTCAAATTATATAATTACTATAGGTATTTATATGCTGCTGATATCCCTATTAAGCGCACTTTGCGTTGTAGTAGTAGGTTTCTTTGCATCAAGGACTGCAGCAGGGCTCTCAAGAAATCTAAGAAGCAAGGTATTTACAAAGGTTCAGAGTTTCTCAAATACTGAGATGGATAAGTTTTCAACAGCTTCGCTTATTACCAGAACTACAAATGATATAACTCAGATTCAGATGCTTGTTGTTATCATGATGAGAATGGTATTCTATGCACCTATCATAGGTATAGGCGGTGTCATAAGGGCTATGGGAAAGAGCAACTCCATGTCCTGGATCATCGCATTGGCTGTGGCAGCACTTCTGGTTCTTATCATAACGGTAATTACAGTAGCAATGCCAAAATTCAAGGCTATTCAGAAGCTTATTGACAGGTTAAACCTTGTTACCCGTGAGAATCTTTCCGGAATGATGGTAATAAGAGCCTTCAATACACAGAAGTTTGAAGAAGAGCGTTTTGACAACGCAAACAAGGACCTTACAAGAACCAATCTATTCGTAAACAGGGTAATGGTAGTTATGTTCCCCTTCATGATGCTTATAATGAACGGTGTAACCCTGCTGATAGTATGGGTTGGAGCTCATCAGATTGCAGACTCCAGCATGCAGGTAGGAGATATGATGGCCTTCATGCAGTATGCTATGCAGATATTATTTGCTTTCCTGATG
This sequence comes from Bacillota bacterium, assembly GCA_030706065.1. Lineage (GTDB taxonomy): Bacteria > Bacillota > Clostridia > Clostridiales > Clostridiaceae > JAEZDX01. Next base: position 2,492 of record JAUZPH010000192.1, read on the forward strand.
ATGTCCTTCATGTTCATCATGATACCGAGAGCTTCCGTTGCAGCACAGCGTGTAGCCGAAGTATTGGAAACAGAAACAGTAATAAATGATCCTAAGTCTCCAAAGAGATTTGATCAGAACCTGAAAGGTGTAGTTGAATTTAATAATGTATCTTTCAGATATCCGGGAGCTGAGGATGACGTTATTAAGAATATTAACTTTAAAGCACTTCCTGGACAGACAACAGCTATTATCGGCTCAACAGGTGCAGGAAAGACAACACTTATAAGCCTTATCCCAAGACTCTACGATGTAACTGATGGACAGCTGCTTGTAGACGGGGTAAATATAAGAGAAGTAAGCCAGCATGATTTAAGGGATAAGATAGGCTATATTCCACAGAAGGGTTCCCTGTTCAGAGGTGATATAGAATCCAATTTGAGATATGCCAAGGAAGATGCTTCCGAGGAAGAATTAAGTGAAGCTGCAGAGATTGCTCAGGCTATGGAATTCATAAATGATAAGCCTGAGGGCTTCCAGACGGAGATATCCCAGGGAGGGACCAATGTTTCCGGAGGACAGAAGCAAAGATTGTCTATTGCCCGTGCATTGATGAAGAGACCGGAGATATATATATTTGATGACAGCTTTTCAGCATTGGATTTTAAGACAGATGCAGCCTTGAGAAAGGCACTGAAAGCCAAAACCGGTTCCAGCACAGTAATAATTGTAGCGCAGCGTATATCAACCATAAAAAATGCTGAACAGATAATAGTTCTGGATGAGGGTAAAATAGTTGGAACAGGTACTCACAAGGAGCTTATGGAGACCTGTGAAACCTATCGAGAAATTGCGTTATCACAGCTTTCGAAGGAGGAATTGGCATGAGTGAGCAGAACAACAAGCCCAATCAGCACGAGCCAAGGAGAGGACATCGCCCCGGCGGCGGTCCAATGGCAATGATGAAGGGCGAGAAAGCCCGTGACTTCAAAGGTACAATGAAAAAGTTAATACAGTATTTAAATGTATATAAAATTTCTATAATAATAGTGTTTTTATTTGCAGCAGTGAGTGCCGGCCTGGGTGTAGCAGGTCCAAAGATTCTTGGTAAGGCTACTACAAAGCTTTTTGAAGGCGTCATGGCAAAGTTGGCCGGTACAGGTAGTGTAGATTTCAATTATATCGATAATATAATGCTTATACTTATTGGATTATATCTGGCAAGCGCCCTTTTCGGATATATACAAGGTTGGATTATGTCCAGTGTTTCCATGAAGGTAAGCTACAACCTGAGAAGGGAACTCTCAGAAAAGATCAACCGAATGCCGCTTAGGTATTTTGACGGTACTAACCATGGAGAGGTATTATCCCGTATTACAAATGATATCGATACATTGAGCCAGACGCTCAATCAGAGCTTAAGCCAGATCATTACATCCGTTACCACCATAGTGGGAGTTCTCATTATGATGCTTACGATTAGCTGGCAGATGGCTATTGTTGCGGTTTTAATAATCCCGATATCCATGTCACTTATCATGTTTATAGTAAAGCGTTCACAGAAGTACTTTAAACAGCAGCAGGATTATCTTGGTAATGTAAATGGCCACGTTGAGGAAATGTACGGTGGACATCTTGTAATGAAAGCCTTCAACGGTGAAAAGAAAAGCGTTGAGAAGTTTGATCAGTATAATAACAAGTTGTTTGGCTCAGCCTGGAAGTCACAGTTCTTTACAAGCATAATGATGCCTCTTATGGGCTTTGTAGGAAACCTTGGCTATGTGGCAGTTTGTATCATGGGTGGATATCTTGCATCCAAGGGAACTATTGCCGTTGGCGATATTCAAGCCTTCATACAATATGTAAGGCAGTTTACTCAGCCAATTTCACAGGTAGCAAATATCTCCAATATACTTCAGCAGACTGCGGCCTCCGCAGAGCGTGTATTTGAGTTCCTGGAAGAAGAAGAGGAAGTTGCGGAAGCAGCAGATTCTGTGAAGCCTGAGAGTGTAAATGGCAGTGTTGAATTCAAGAATGTACACTTTGGATACAATCCTGAAAATACAATAATTAATGATTTCTCTGCAAAGGTAAGGCCTGGTCAGAGAGTTGCCATTGTCGGGCCAACCGGAGCAGGTAAGACAACTATGGTTAAGCTCCTGATGCGTTTCTACGACGTAAACGAAGGTGCGATACTGGTTGACGGTCATGATATACGTGAATTCAGCCGTGGGGACCTGCGTTCCATGTTCGGTATGGTACTTCAGGATACCTGGTTATACAACGGTACAATAATGGAAAATATAAGATACGGACGTCTTGATGCAACGGACGAGGAAGTTAAAAAAGCAGCCAAGGCTGCTCATGTTGATACCTTTGTGCATACACTGCCGGACGGATACAATATGGTGCTTAATGAAGAAGCATCAAATGTGTCTCAGGGACAGAAGCAGCTATTGACTATAGCCAGGGCTATACTGGCAGATCCTAAGATATTGATTCTTGACGAAGCTACAAGCTCCGTTGATACACGTACGGAAATACAGATTCAAAAGGCAATGAATAACCTCATGAAGAACAGAACCAGCTTCATTATTGCCCACCGTCTGTCAACAATCCGTGATGCTGATTTGATTCTTGTTATGAATCATGGAGATATAGTAGAGCAGGGTACACACGAAGAACTTCTGGCAGCCGGCGGCTTCTACGCCAACCTTTACAACAGCCAGTTCGAAGGCGCAATTGCAGGTTAAAGAGCATATAGAATTCAGAATTAAAAGAACCAAGAACAGTAATACAGACTGTCTTGGTTCTTTTTTATACAATATCTATCAGTATATTAAAAACAGCGAGCAACAGTTATATTTTACCATAAAAAATGTTATAATTTATATAAAGTAAGAAATCTTATAAGGGGAGTTTAATTATGAAAGACGATGCTCTCGGCAAGCTTATGAGTAAATCCATTGCTGAATTGTTTAGAGATGCCCTGGTTATTAGTCTTAAGGAACCGCGGAAGGCTGCATTTTTATTAAAGACTATAAGAAATCAAAAGCATTCGGCTAAAAGAAGAATGATGAATGAAGAAAATGGGGTTCATGTTCCTCCATTTTTGATAGTGAGTATTACGCACAGATGCAACCTTATGTGCAAGGGGTGCTATGCCAGGACTAAGGGACACGAGTTAGGGCCTGAGATAGATACCGGAAGGCTGAAGAAGGTTTTTGAAGAGGCGGAGGAACTTGGTATATCAATTGCTCTGCTGGCTGGAGGGGAGCCTCTTGTGAAAAAAGAAGAAGTTTTTGAGCTTGCAGGGGCATTTCACAAAATTATCTTTCCGGTATTCACAAACGGGACTCTCATCAGTGATGGGGTTATTGCAGATATGAAGCATTTCCTTAATATAGTTCCGGTCATAAGTATAGAGGGAAGGCAGGTGGAAACCGATGAAAGAAGGGGGAAGGGGATATATAAATATATCGAGAATCTGTTCGAAAAGCTTAAGAAAAATAGAATATTTTTTGGAACATCTATAACTGTTACAAGAGATAACTACAGTACTGTTACGGAAGAAGAATTTATAAAGAATCTTATAGATAAGGGCTGTAGATTGTTTTTCTTTGTAGAATACGTACCGGTTAAGGAAGGCACCGAGGATTGTACGCTTACAGAGGAGCAGAGAAGGAGGATACCGGAGATAATGGAACGCTTCCGGGAGAAATTTAGAGGACTCTTTGTTGCCTTCCCAGGTGATGAGGAAGCCATGGGAGGATGTATTGCCGCAGGCAGAGGGTTCATCCATATAAACCCCGAAGGAGATGTAGAGCCATGTCCTTTTGCACCCTTCTCCGACACAAGCTTAAAGGAAAAGTCTCTAAAGGAGGCCCTGAATTCTGATTATCTGAGGATAATACGAGAAAATCACGGATTGCTTAACGATGGCCAGAGCGGCTGCGTGCTATGGGAGAAGAGGGAGGTAGTCAAGCAACTTCTAAAAGAGACAGCGGATACAAATCCTGATTAAGGATGCTCTTTAAATATTATGAGGTGAACTTATTTCAAAGGTGATAGCGAATTGTATATGCTGTAGATACAGCATGAAATATACAACAGTTATTTACATTAATCAACAAAAATGTATCTAAAAACTTTGCTGTGTGTTATAATTTACCTAATAGTGTAAAATGAGGGTGATTTACTTGTTAAAAAAGGTAGTTGGATTGTTTCATACAGCAGGAAGAGAATTCCGCAGTAGAGAAGAGTATCTGTTATTTGAGAATTTCAGATTTTCTACAAATATAAAAAGAACGAATACCATTTTTTTAGTAATGTTCATTATAACAATAATACAGATGGTAATAGAGATAGTGTCTGCCGGTGAAACCGGGATTAAGAAG
>JAUZPH010000193.1 GCA_030706065.1 Bacillota bacterium
AACATGAGCGGAAAAAGTCCTCTGGTAGTTTGCTTCTCTGCCATCAAAGGTTACTATCAAGGCGCCCTTATTGGTAATACAATACGGTATACCCATCTTCGAAAGTTCATCCTTTATATAATCAATAACCTTTTGTGTATAACCGGATGGACTTCCGATGGAGACCAGGTTTTCAAGATAGTGAAGTACTCTTTGTTTATCAATTGTCATATAACAACACCTCAAAACATATTGTACCATATATTAAATAAAAAAAATAACCCTCTTAAGCAATATTTCTCAAGAAGGTTTTAATATCTGTTATATAGTTTTGGTATTAATTCAAAGAAGACAAATCCGCGATGTAATACTTGGAACCTTCCTTTACCACTGTAATCGTTCCGGCATTACTCGTGTCATTGTTTACAGTGACGTCAACATCTACATATACTTTGCCGCCCTCGGTTCTGCTGTTTGTTTCTTTATATTTTATTTTGCTGTACCAGCTGTTTCCATACTCTTGAACAAGGCTATCATTCATTGAGCCTAACTCGGTCTTAATCGATGAAGTGGTTTCGTCTTTTATCTGAGATAGAAGGTCCGTACCCAGCGTATCTTTGAATGCAGTTACATCCTTCTGCTCAATTGATTTAAAGAAGGTTTTAACCACGTTTGTTGGTGATGAATTTGTTCCGCCGGATAAAAGAGTTACTCCAATAACAACAATAAGAACCAGAGCCAATACGCTGGCAACTGCCACACCTACAATTAAACCGGTATTACTCTTGCGTCTCGGCATACCTGCCACATTTGTTCCTGGCACCACGGTATAGGGTGCGCCTAGGTTCTGACCCCCGAAATTTTGACCGCCAAAGTTCTGATTTGAATAATTTGGACTGGCCATACCGGAATTTACATTATTGTTATATCCGAAATTTTGGCCTCCAGGGTTTTGGTTTCCCATATTTTGAGCAGTTGAATTCTGTCCGTTGAAACCAGGATTTGTCATATTGGGTGCCCCTAAGTTCTGGGACCCAGTGGCTTGTCCAACAGTTCCCTGTACATTCTGAACCAATGCTCCACAATTGGTGCAAAAGCTTGCATTTTCGGGCATTTGACTGCCGCAGTTTTTACAGAACATATTATTCCTCCTATAAAGTGAAATACGGTTTGATTTCATCCCATTAAAGATGCGGAAATTTAAACCTTTAGTGTTCGCCTAAGAAAATATCGAATCTTCACCGATTTTTCCGTATGTAAAATTTCATCATATGTCTCAACAATAAAATATCCAATCTTCACGGATTTTTATTGTTGCTCATTCAATAGAAATTTTACATACCTGGCGATAAATTAAAATATAAATTTCCGCAGCTATCTATATCCATTATCCCATCATTAAAGTTAAAATACAATTAAATTCTAAATTTTTAATACCTTTACAGGTGATAAGTTCAGGTATAAAGTTTAACCTCCATTAAATATATATGAGTCCTTGTACTGAAATTATCATTTACAATAAAGAAAATTCATTATTTAAAAAATTTTAAAATGTAAAGGTTTATAAGGGTAAATACATGTATGGCGGTCATTGACATTTAAGGCTGCAGCTGATAATATTTTATTAAGTTAGCGTAGTAAAGCGGTGAAGTTTGGAGGGGCAATTATGGCAAATTGGAAGAAGAGTATTCCGGATGGCACAAGAGATATTCTGTTTAAGGATTGTGCAGATAAGGTAAGGATTCAGGAAACCCTTAAAAAGGTTTATATAAAAAGAGGCTTTTCAGAGATAATTACACCGACCCTGGAGTTTTATGATGTATTTGATGGTGAAAAAGCCGGTATCGAGCAGGAAAAGATGTATAAGCTTTTGGATAACAAGGGCAGGATAATGGTATTAAGACCGGATATTACAACTCCTGTAGCGAGACTGGCAGCAACAAAGCTCAGAGAAAGTTATTATCCCCTTAAACTATGTTACAGCCAGAATGTCTTCAGGACCAATGAAGACTTGAATGCCAAAAGAAATGAATTTACGCAGAGCGGCATAGAAATAATCGGCTGCAGCGGCCTCCGGGCAGATATAGAGGTTATTACCACTGCCATCAGGGCACTGCTTGAAGTTGGAATTGATAACTTTAAAGTTGAATTAGGACAGATTGAATTTTATAAGGGCATAATAGAAGATTTAAACCTGGCAGAAGAGGAAAAGGAAGAGATAAGGGAGTTTATTGAAAATAAGAATTTCGGTTCCCTGAAGGATTTCCTTTTCAGCAGTCAGGATAGTATAGACAAGGAAAGTATAGCAGTTCTCAATAATCTTCCTGCACTGTTTGGAAGTATGGATGTGCTGAAAAAAGCTGAAAATATGACAAGTAACAAAAGGTCACTAAAAGCTCTCCGTGACCTAGAACATATTTATGGCATGCTTAAGGCTGTGGGTTTGGATAAGTATGTATCACTGGACCTTGGAATGGTTCACCATATCGACTATTATTCGGGTTTGATTTTTAGAGTATACATTGAAGGAATAGGAGAGAATGTTCTCTATGGAGGACGTTATGACGGGCTGGTAAATAATTTTGGACTGGATGTTCCGGCTACAGGCTTCGCCATTAATGTGGACAAAATCTGCGAAGTACTGAAGGGACAGCAGGTGGAGTTTACGGCAAGTATAAGCCCGGATTATATAATTCACTGCTCCGGCAATATGCTTGGCAAGGCTGATTCTCTTATGGAGAGGATAATAGAAAAAGGCTTTAAATGTGAAATATCACTTTTTGACGATAGAGAAGATACTGTAAGCTACGGCCTAAAGAGAAAAATAGGAAGAATTTTAATTATAGAGGAAAACGGAGAAATATATGAGCATAATCAAAGAGAAAAGACTTTACGGGAATTTTCTCTTCCGGAGGTGAAGCTGTGAAAAATGTGAAGATTGCATTGACAAAAGGGAGGCTGGAGAAAGGCGCCGTACAAATATTTGAAGATACCGGTATAGATTGCAGTCAACTTAAAGATAAGGGGAGAAAACTTGTTTTCCACATAGATGAACCAAGTATAGACTTCTTTCTTGCGAAGGCCAGTGATGTAGTAACCTATGTTGAACATGGGGTGGCTGACATAGGGATAGTGGGAAAAGACACACTGATGGAGTCGGGGAAGAATTATTATGAGGTTCTGGATCTGAAAATGGGCAGGTGCAAGTTTATTGTTGCCTCGAAGAAAGATACGGATTTGTATGGAGGATATAACCACAAGAAGATAGCTACGAAGTACCCGGAGGTGGCAAGGAAGTATTTTAGAAGCAAGGGCATGGATGTTGAAATAATCAAAATCGAAGGATCCGTAGAATTGGCGCCCATACTTGGTCTTGCGGATGCGATAGTGGATATCATGGAGACAGGGACTACCTTAAGGGAAAATGGCCTGGTGGTTCTGGAAGAGATATGTGACTTGAGTGCCAGGATGATAGTTAATGTGGCGAGCCTGAAACTGAAGAAGGAAGAGATAGAGGGGTTAATCAACAGAATACAGGAATATTTGTATAGTAAATAAATATAATAGGGGGCATTTTTATGATTGAGATTATAAAGTCAAATGGCAATCTGGAAAAGGAGTGCATTGAAAACCTGAAGGATAGAAGCGATGACGTGCAGCAGGAGGTCTACAGGGTTGTAGAAAGTGTCCTGCGGGATGTAAAAAAGTACGGAGACGCAGCCTTGACCGAGTATACACAAAAATTCGACGGTGTTTCCCTGACGGATTTTTTAGTATCGGAAGAAGAGATGGATTGGGCCATGAATTCTGTGGAAAAGGAATTTCTGGAGGCTCTGAATATTGCAAAGGATAACATATGGTTTTATCACGAAAAACAGAAACAGCGTTCCTGGATTGTGACAAAGGAGGATGGTGTTACCCTTGGGCAAAATGTCAGAGCACTGCAGAATGTGGGTATTTATGTACCTGGAGGCACTGCAGCTTATCCATCCTCGGTTTTAATGAATGCAATTCCAGCCAAGGCTGCGGGGGTGGAGAATATAGTTATGGTCACACCGCCGTCAAAGAACGGAAGGGTTAATCCCAATATACTGGCAGCAGCAAGGATTGCCGGCGTTGACAGAATATACAAGATAGGTGGAGCACAGGCCATAGCGGCGTTGGCTTTTGGTACTCAATCCATTAAAAGAGTCGATAAAATAGTTGGACCGGGGAATATTTATGTGGCTACAGCCAAGAGAAGTGTATATGGATATGTGGATATAGATATGATAGCCGGCCCAAGTGAAATTCTCATAGTTGCAGATGAAAAGGCCAATGCAAAATTCATTGCTGCGGATCTGATGTCCCAGGCAGAGCATGATGTCTTATCCTCAGCTATACTTGTAACGAATTCAATGGATTTGGCACAGAAGGTAAGGAAAGAGCTGAATTCACAGGTAAGAAATTTGAGCAGGAAAGACATAATTCAAAGCTCTATAGAAGATTATGGTGCCATAATAGTGACAGAGGATATAAAATCAGCAATTCAAATAGCCAATGATATTGCACCGGAGCATCTGGAACTTATGGTAGAAGAGCCCATGAGATATCTGGGAGATATAAAAAATGCAGGCTCCATTTTTTTGGGGCAATATGCTCCCGAACCTTTGGGAGACTATATAGCAGGACCCAATCATGTGCTTCCCACCAGTGGAACGGCACGATTCTTCTCACCTTTATCCGTAGACAGCTTCATTAAGAAGTCCAGCTTCCTGTATTATACCGAGGAAGCCTTCAACAAGGTAGGAAATACTGCTATTAAGCTTGCGGAGGCAGAGGGGCTTACGGCTCATGCAAATTCTATCAGAGTGAGGTTAAAATAATGGGCCGGTTATTAATAAGCGAAAAGGTTGAAAATATAAAACCTTACATCGTTGACAAAAGAGAGTATGAAGTCAAGCTGGATGCAAATGAAAGCTTTATTCCCTTTCCAAAGGTACTTGAAAACGAGTTGAAGGAGGCAGCGGTAAGGGTCCTTTACAACAGATATCCGGATCCGGACGCAGAGGAATTATGCAGGCTTTATGGAGATTACTGCGGCATTGCCTCAAAATATGTGATGGCGGGTAACGGCTCCGATGAATTGATTCAAATACTGGTAAACGGTTTTCTTGATAAGGAAGATTCGCTGCTTACAATAAAACCTGATTTTTCAATGTATAAGTTCTATGCCTCTCTTATTGGCGCCAAAGTTGTGGAGTATGATATGGGAGAGGATCTCGTATTTGACAGGGATGGCTTTATGGAAATGGCAAGGGTTAACAATGCAAAGCTTGTTATATTTTCCAGTCCCAATAACCCGACGGGAGGAATTATACCAAGGGAAGATATTTTATATATAGTTCAAAATGCGGATGCTCTGGTGGTGGTGGATGAAGCCTACTTTGAATTCTACGGTGAAACCGTCATAGATAAAATATCCGAATACGAAAACCTGGCGGTACTGAGAACCTGCTCAAAGGCAGTGGGGCTTGCAGCAGCCAGAGTAGGCTTTTTGATAGCCGGAGAAAAAGTCATCGGCAGTGCCAGAAAGATCAAGCCGCCCTTCAATGTGAATTCACTGTCACAGGCAGCTGCAGCAGTGGTACTCAAGCACCGGGAAGTAATAGATGGAAATGTCGAACAAATAAAGACAGGCAGGGATATGCTTTATAGGGCTTTGACAGAATTACAGATTACCTATGGTAAAGAAATAATAAGAGTTTTCCCTACCTATGCAAACTTCGTCTATGTCAAGTCGCCTGCAGCAGCACAGATATTTGAAGAATTAAAGGAAGCAGGTATCATAATAAGATGTTTTGGAGATTATTTGAGAATAAATACCGGAAGCACCAAAGAGAATGAGTTATTTATAGATAACTTTAGTAAGTTTGTAAGGTTACACAGCGGAGCTGATGCATAAGAATTATCAATTATATGGAGGGAGAGGCCCGGAGGCCTGTGTATGTATTATGAGCAGATATTCGGAAAAACAAAGAGGAACAAAGGAAACCAGCATCAAGGCAGGTATCAATCTTGATGGAGAGGGAAACTGCAGCGTAGATACCGGAATAGGATTCTTCGACCATATGCTGAACTTAATGGGGGCCCACGGAATGCTTGACCTGATAATAAATGCAAAGGGTGACCTGAACGTGGATTGTCACCATACTGTAGAGGATATCGGCATCGTTATTGGAAGCTGCCTGAAGGATGCACTGGGGGATAAAAAGGGAATTGTGAGATATGGAACAGCTTATGTGCCTATGGATGAGACTCTCGTTCTTGTTTCACTGGATATCAGCGGAAGGCCCTATCTTGTTTTTGATGCAGAATTTACTGTGGATAAACTAGGAGGTTTCGATACAGAGATGGTGGAGGAATTCTTCAGGGCTCTGGCCTTTAATGCAGGTATTACCCTTCACATAAAGGTAATGTACGGCAAGAATAATCATCACATGGTGGAAGGAATCTTTAAGGCTTTCGGCAGAGCGCTGAGAGAGGCTGTAACAATTGATGACAAAATAAAAGGAGTCATGTCTACAAAAGGTATGCTGTAAAGGGGGCGCAAAGATTAATAATCTTTGTGTGCAGAATAAGGAATACAGGAGGCGCAAAGATTGATAATCTTTGTGTGCAGAATAAGGAATACAGGAGGAATGGAATTGATTGGCATAATAGACTATGGTATGGGAAACCTCAGAAGTGTTCAGAAGGCTATGGAGCTTTTGGGGTATAACGCAATAATCAGCGATAAACATTCCGAGCTGTCGGAGTGTAAAGCCCTCATTCTTCCGGGAGTAGGCGCTTTTCCGGATGCAATGGATAATTTGAGGAAAGGATCCCTTGACACATTGATAAAGAGT
>JAUZPH010000194.1 GCA_030706065.1 Bacillota bacterium
ACCAAATTGTCAGTTATGGAACCAACAATTTCAGTAAAGGTGCCTGTTTCCATAACCTCAAGCTGTATATTTTCCAGTATATAATTCATTATACCGTATTTTTCACTTAAGTTTTCTTCTCTCTCCACACCGGACAGCACTGTAAAATTGTTAAACAGCCTGTCATGAATATTATTTGTTTTAATATAATCACTAATCTTGTTGATATCCTCCTTGCGAAGAAAGGGAGACAAAGTAATTATATTTTTTTTGTTCGATTGGTTATCTATATTTACCGTGGATAGCACCAGATCAAAACCGTCATAGCTTTCATTCCAATCCTTGACTGAGGAAATGGTTACTTTATCTATCTGGGGTATTGACTGCTTGATCTTATCTGAAAGTATCCTTGCCGTTCCCATCCCGCTGGGGCAGATAACCAAGACAGAAAGCCTGTTATTACGGGTACTGCTTCTTTCAAGAGCCGCTCCTATATGCATGGTTATATAACCAATCTCATCCTGCGGCATTGTAATATTATATTTGGAAAAAACCAACTTGCAGGCATAGTTAACAGCCTTAAACAATTCGCCGTAGTATTCCTTTATCTGATCCACCAGCGGATTTTTCACTTGTATTCCCATATTGATCCTGTATAATGCTGGACTCAAATGCTGTGACAGCCCCAGGATCAACTGCTCATCACATTCAATTACCGTGTTCATCCTTCTTGATACTTCATAGACAACCTCTGAAGATATATCTTCAAGGGAAACTCCAAGCTGTTCAAACTTTCTGTCAGCTTTATAGACATATCTGTGTCCCATGAGCTGTATAGCTATATACGCCAGTTCGCCATCCGAGATCTCAATATCAGCCTTCGACAGATACTCTCTTATCCTGCCTGTAAAGGCAAATTCACCGGCGGTCAGAACATCATGAACAAGATAGGAAGGCAGGTTTATACTTGATCCAAGTCTGGTTTTCTTAAGTGAAAGCAGAATATATATATAAGAGCTAAAATAAGCCATATCATCCAAATTGAACATCTCTGTTTTTACTAGTTCCAAAAGTTCTTTTGATGTCTTTATCAGTTTTTCATCAAAAATAATTTTAAAAAAGGTACTGACAGCAGGGTCCCTCTTATTGCCATATACATAGGCCAGGAGTTCATCAATGCTCTTATACTCGTAGAGCATCTCCAAAAACAGGTTTCTCTTAATCCATTCCGAACCTTCTATGCTTATTCCGTAACTTCTTTTCCTGCTTAAAGAAAGATTGCGGAGATTCAACCACTGTTCAATTTTCTCCATATAAAGACTTATGGTTCCTTCAACCACATTAAATTGATAGCTAAAAAAGGCTGATTTATAAGGTTCCTCAGCCACTAAAAGCTGGGCCGTGATAAGGATCATTCTTTGTTCTTGCGATAAGAGCCACTGCAGGGGTATATCCCTTAAAAAGTGCCTCAATTTTTTTATATCCTCTTCACTGCCTTCAGCATAAATATTTGAATTATCTTCGTGGATACTGACTTTTTTGTCAGCCAGGAACTTGTTTATTACGTCCATCTCTCTTGATATTGTTCTGTTGCTGACGTCAAATTGTTGAGAGAGGTCCTTTAAATTTAAAGGACCTTTCTCAATTATTGTATTTAAAATAAATTTTTGTCTGGCATTTAAGTCTGTCATATTCTCATCGCCATCCGTTTATTTTATTTTTTCAATGTTCTTATATACTCATCATAAGTGGAATTATCCAGGAAGTTCTTTATTGTGACGATTTGAGCCTGCGGTGCAACCTGTGCAGCTCTTGCAGAGAGGCTTTCCTGTGTGAATACTACCTCGGCATCTCTGGAAATTTCATTTACTGCGGAGTGTTTAACAGTAATATCATACCCTGCATCTTTTATTTTCTTTTTAAGTATAGATTCTCCCATAGCGGATGAACCCATACCTGCATCACATGCGAAAACTATTAACTTTGGAACTGCTGCAGTTCCTGCAGTTTTTTGTCCCTTGCTTTCTGCCTTTAATTCTTTGGAAGTCTCTTTTGCAGATTCAAAAGCATCATCTTCTACTGCCTTGCTTCTCTTAACGAAAACAGAAGCTATCAGGAAGGAAACTACTGCACCTACAACTATACCAGCAAGTACCGGTAACAAACCGCCTTTTGGGGACATAGTGATTTCTGCAAATATACTTCCAGGTGATGGTGGTCCAACCAGTCCAGCCTTAGTCAGAACAAATGTGAAGTCTGCTGCCATTCCACCGCCTATTACAGCTAATAACAGTACAGGATTCATAAGGATGTATGGGAAGTATATTTCATGGATACCGCCAAGGAACTGGATTATTATTGCTCCAGGTGCAGACTGTTTTGCATTTCCCTTGCCGTACAGTGCATAAGCGAGCAGTATTCCAAGTCCCGGACCCGGATCTGATTCCAGCAGGAAGAATATTGACTTTCCTGCATCATGAACCTGCTGAAGTCCTAATGGAGAGAATATACCATGATTGATTGCGTTGTTCAAGAATAAAATCTTACCAGGTTCAACCAATATTGCTATCAGAGGTATCAATCCTGCATTGGTTACCCAGGTAGCTGCATGCCCCAGAGTGGTTGAGAAGCCGTTTACCAGTGGTCCTATTCCCCAATAAGATAATAATGCTAAAATACCTCCTATGATACCGGCTGAATAGTTATTTATCAACATTTCAAAACCGGTTGGGATCTTTCCTTCTACAGCCTGGTCGAACTTCTTAATGATGAAGCCTCCCAAAGGTCCTACTATCATTGCTCCCAGGAACATTGGAATTGTTGCTCCTACCACAACTCCTGCCGTTGCAACTGCTCCAACAACTCCACCTCTTGCACCGTATACAAGCTTACCGCCTGTGTAACCTATCAGTATCGGAAGCAGATATGTGATCATAGGGCCAACTAATTTGCCAAAGTATTCATTCGGTATCCAACCGGTCGGAATAAATAATGCTGTTATAAGTCCCCAGGCAATGAATGCTCCAATGTTCGGCAATACCATTCCGGACAGGAACCCGCCGAATTTTTGTATCTTTGCCTTCCCAGAGCCGCCTTTAGATGCAAATGAATTTCCCTTGATTGTGTTTTGCATTTTTCTTTCCTCCTCCGTTTAATTTTGTGATGAGTTAACTATAATCTACAGTAAACGTTTTTTCAACTTCAAGAGCTTCAATGTTGGTGAGGCCGGAACAGGACAACTTTTATCAAAATTGTCCATGCTCCTGCTTGACAAATTTGAACATGTTTCGACATCTGTTCATTGACTATAGTATTTTACCTGAACTATAATAATATAAACTCAATTAAGAAAAACATAGATTAAATTTATTACTTAAATTCAGCGCCAGAACTTAGGCATCTATATTCCTAAGTTGACGAGGGCAGGGTTTATCGATGATTTCGGCGGGTACCCTGCGGTATGACACTACCGTTAACGATTGACAAAACTGAGAAGCAATTTTCAGCACAAACCAATCCGGTGTTTGAACAAAATAATATAGTTTCATTAAGCTGATAACTTTAATCGGTTTTTCCTTTTTTGGGTTTGAACACAGGAGGCTGTGAAAAAAGCCATTCTATAGGTTTCGCTACCCCTTTGGTATTCCTCTGGGGTGCATAACAATTATCAATTGTTATGTCGCGTGTGGCCCGTCACAAGCGGCCCGCGAAAAAGAATGGCTATATTTTTCACATCCTCCTACATAAAAACTTGAAAAGGAAAGGAAGATATTTATGTGCGGAATAGTAGGTTTTATCGGAAAAAGAGACGCTTCCTCCATTTTGGTGGAAGGACTGTCTAAATTGGAATACAGGGGATACGACTCCTCAGGTATTGCTGTAATAGATGATGCTGTTATCAATGTTTCAAAACGCAAGGGAAGGCTCTCCAACCTTCAGGACAAGCTAAACATCGAACCGATTAAAGGCAGCATCGGAATTGGACATACACGATGGGCGACCCACGGAGAACCCTCGGATTTAAATTCCCACCCTCATTCCAATGAGGCCGGAACAATAAGTGTAGTTCATAACGGGATAATAGAGAACTACCTTTACTTAAGAGAGTGGCTTATGAAGAAGGGCTATAAGTTCTATTCGGAAACGGATACCGAAGTTATACCGAATCTGATTGACCTGTTCTATGAAGGAGACCTGCTGGCGGCAGTGATGAAGGCAGTAGCCAAAATGGAAGGCAGCTATGCCCTTGGAGTTATTTCTTCCATGGAGCCTGACAAGATAGTTGCCGTTAGAAAAGACAGTCCTCTTGTTGTAGGTCTCGGTACCGGCGAGTATTTTATTGCTTCCGATGTACCTGCGATTTTAAGTGAAACCAGGGATGTTTATTACCTGAATGATAAGGAATTTGTAGTTTTGGAAGCCGGAGGAGTAACTGTTTATTCTCCGGAAGGCGAGAAGATAGAAAAGGAAACCAGTCATATAACCTGGAGTGCCGATGCGGCTGAAAAAGGCGGCTATGAGCATTTTATGATAAAAGAGATCTTTGAACAGCCAAAGGCCATCAGGGATACCATGACCTCCCGCATTATTCCCGGAAAACCGGTTACCCTGGATGATATTGCATTGACAAAAGAGCAGATCGAAAATATAGATAAAATTTATATAGTAGCCTGCGGTACCGCATATCATGCCGGTGTTGTAGGAAAGTATGTCATTGAAAATCTTTCAGGAATATCCGTGGAAATTGATATAGCTTCGGAATTCAGATATAGAAGGCCGATCATAAACAAGAGAACTCTGCTTATAGTATTAAGCCAGTCCGGTGAGACTGCAGATACACTTGCGGCACTCAGAGAAGCCAAAGCCAGAGGAGCAAGAACTCTGGCGGTAACCAATGTGGTGGGAAGTTCCATAGCCAGGGAAGCGGACGATGTACTTTATACCTGGGCAGGGCTGGAGATAGCCGTTGCCTCCACCAAGGCATATACTACCCAGCTGATACTTATGTATATCCTAGGTTTGTACTTTGCTCAGGCAAAGGGTACGCTTACAGCTTCGGAGATTGAGGAAATCAAAAGCAGCATGCTCCTGCTTCCGGAACAGACGGAAGAAGTGCTAAAACATAGAGAGGTCCTTCAGAAATTTGCATCCAACAATTATATGCATAGAGACATGTTCTTCCTCGGAAGAGGCTTGGACTATGCGGTCGCAATGGAAGGCTCCCTTAAGACAAAGGAAATATCCTATATTCATTCGGAAGCTTATGCCGGAGGCGAATTAAAGCATGGAACCATAGCACTTATTGAAAAAGGAACTGTTGTCATTGCCCTTGCAACGCAAAAATTTCTCTTCGATAAGATGATCAGCAATATAAAAGAAGTTAAAACTAGGGGGGCAGTGGTATTGGGCTTTGCCTTTGAAGGCAGCAATTCTATTGAGAACACTGTGGATTCGGCTCTCTACCTGCCAAATACTCTGGATATTCTGGCACCGGTACTCTCGGTCATTCCGCTGCAGTTACTTGCATATTATATGGCAGTGCAAAAGGGCTGTGATGTTGACAAGCCGAGAAATCTGGCAAAGTCTGTAACGGTGGAATAACAAGTGAATTGAATAGTAATTAGTTTGTAAAAAAACATGAAGCTGCTGCAGTGAATTTTCTGCAGACTTCATGTTTTTTAGCTTTTGCAGCCTGATAAGTGCAGGCTGAATCTCATGCCATTCATTTTTGTAAATGTCAAAAACCGGTTCCTTCATGCCGGTAACCGCAAAGCCTGCCCTAAAGCTTTGTTCAAGCAATTCGGATATAGGCCTGTGATAATATAACTAAGGAACTGTTTGTCCTACTATAGCATTACCTTCATATATTTAAGTCGCATATCCACTTTTCTTGAATAAGATATATTAGGCCATAAAAAAGTTAGGCACTTAAGTAAAAGGGAGGTTTTTATATGAGTAGACGACATAATAGTTGCTGTTGTGAGCCTTGTTGTGAACCATGCTGTTGCCCTAGTTTCAATCAATTTGGTTTTGGAGGAGGAAGCGGTTTCTTTCCCGGTGGTTTCGGTGGTGGTTTCGGTGGCGGAAGCTGCTGCTGGATAATTATACTGATACTGCTGGCATTCTTCTTCTGTAAAAGAGACAGGTTTGACTTTTGTGACTAAAGCGTATTAGGGATATTAGTTTTACCTTAAAAGACTAAGCTTTTTATTAAAGAATGGGATTTATCAAAATACAAAAAAAGAATGCCTGCATAGACTGGCATTCTTTAACTTTGCATTTTATTAACCTAAATCAAGACTTCACCCCACCCTGCTAAATCATACTGTGTGCAATATACGCATCCTTTAGATTTATCTCTGCCATTTTTGAATTCGGGGTCAGGGGTTCCTCACTTATATACCTTATATATGAAAGATTCTCCGTTGCCAGGGTTGTTATCACCTTGTCCCTATTTATATCATTAAACAGGATGTTTTTATTAGAATCAGCTTCCCAAACCAATCCCTCAACCTTCTTTATAAAGTTTTCCCTTGTTCCCTTATATATCAACCTGCCTTCCTTCATAACCAGAAGATAACTGCAGTAATACTCGATATCCTCGATAATATGGATTGAGGCCATGACTATTCTTCCTTTGCTTATCACCGGGAAAAGCTCCCTTATTGCAGTTCTCTGTTCCGGGTCTAAACCTATGATAGGCTCGTCTAATATAATAGGGCTGGGATCGCCGATTAATACTTGTGCAAGTCCAAGTGTCTTTTTCTTACCTTCGGAATATTCCTTAATCCATATATCTCAAACTTTGCTGTGGCACTCAATACTCTTTCAAAGACTATGTTAAAGAACTCCAACTATGATAA
>JAUZPH010000195.1 GCA_030706065.1 Bacillota bacterium
AATATGCAGCAGTTACCTGCCTGACAGCAAGGATGCCTCTTTTGAAATCTTCAGGAAAAGTGCCGAATATTACCTGGACTCCATTCATCAGGCCAGAGAATTATATTATGTGGATACACTTGTAATGTGGAGTCTGGTACATGGAATTGCCCTGCTGATTTCCAAGAAATCCATAGTATATGACGGAGATTACATGGAGCTGGTGGATAAGATGCTCAATGAGAAGATAGTATGAAACTTCCTTTCAAAGAAAGGGCCTGCAGGTCCGCAGGCTCAGAGAAAAATATTAATTTTACTTGAATAAATGCTGAGATTTAGGGAGGAGATCTGAGGATGTTTGATGAGGTAATTGAGAAAATTAAAAAAGTTGAAAACGGGTTTAAGGAAATTGAAAGGGAAGCGGATCTGATCTTTAAAAACTACTCGGTAGAGGATTGTTTTGCTCTGGCGAAAGAATTCTATCTATCTGACTTTTACCAGGTCAGGTCTCTTGGTGTGTTTATATGCGGTTCAATCTCAAGCAGATTGAAGGAGGCATTGGTATTCCTGAAGGAAAGGGTCAGCCTTGACGAAAGCTGGCAGGTACAGGAAATTCTGGCAAAAGCCTTTGATACATATTGCCATGGTACCGGCTATGAAAACGCACTGCCTGTCATAAAAGAATGGCTGAATGACTCCAACCCGAATGTCAGAAGAGCAGTCACGGAAGGCCTTAGGATCTGGACCGGCCGAGACTATTTTAAACAAAACCCGGGAACAGCAATAGGTTTGCTTTCAAATTTAAGGGATGACAAAAGCGATTATGTCAGAAGATCTGTCGGGAATGCTTTAAGAGATATAAGCAAGAAACATGGCGAGGTGGTGGCTGCAGAGCTTCAATCCTGGGACTTATCAAATAAATCTGTTTTGCAGGTTTATAAGCTTGCAGGTAAATTCCTCTCCCGTTGAGAGCTTCTTCTACTCCAGCGAAACTTAATGTACTTGTTATATAATGAGATAAATATATATGTGAGGACCGGAATAAGGCTATGTCATAAAATAGTGGTTGATAATCTATGGACAAGCCTCCGAACTACTTATCATTACTGTAATCTTAAATCTGATTTCAATATTGAATATACTGCCAAATCATAGAATTCCCCATACTTATCGACTTTTACCTGCCTCAAAATACCTTCAAGCTTCATTCCAGATTTCTGCAGTACCCTACCTGAAGCAGGATTTTGGGTATTATGTCTTGCTTCAATCCTGTTCATACCAATCTCTTCAAACAAATAATTGATAACAGCCTTTAGCGCCTCTGTCATTATTCCATTTCCCCAAAATGACCTGCTTATGTTATATCCTACACTACAGGAACTATACTTTTCATTAAAGTGCATTATAGAAATTTGTCCAATTACTTCACTGATATCTTTTAATTCAATTACCCAGTTGTATTTATCATCATTTTCATAGTCTTTAATCCAACCTTTAATTATATGTTCTGTTTCACTCAAATCCTTATGAGGATTCCAACTCAAGAATCTGCACACTTCGTTATCAGTCGCCCAACTTTTATACATAAATTTAGCATCGCTTGGCTTAAATCTGCGCAATATAAGCCTCTGAGTTTCTAAGTGCTGTGTACCCTTTTTAATCATCATTTTATCCCCCAATATAAATAACCTTCAATTCGTCATAAATTACACTGAGTAAACACTTCTCCACCCTACTTCGGCACCCGTTCTCTTGCCTTATACCTTTATAATTTATTAATTTTTCTTACACCCTCCGGATCGGGAAAAAAATATATGCTTGCCCATCTTCTGGACAGTTATAATCATGAACGGCACCAACAAGTTTGATATTGTTTTCTCTCATATACTCTATAACTTCAGTAAAGGTATTTTGGCTTTCATTCTTGACATAAATATATTCATATGAAGGAATCGTCCATTTCACCCAGCCCTGTGGTGCTTGTATATTATCCATAACTTCAACACCCGCAAGGTAAAGTCCTTTTGTAAAATTATTTTCCCAAGGATTAAATGAGCGGGACAAATCGGACATTGCACCCCATATTCCGAGAAGATTCCCCTTTTCATTCTTTTTCGCTAATGAAGCCACTTCTGCAAAACTAGAATTAGCATCAGCCTACAATTTTTGAATAAAGCCTTCACCATCATTTGTCGAACCTTCTTTGCCTATGACTGAAAAGGACTCCTTTACACACTTTTTTATTTCCATATTTAAACCTCCTGTTATATAAAATGTGAATGTCAATGAATTCTTTTATAACTTAACTTGTTTTGAAATCACCAGAAAATTCAATTGCCTTATTGAACAATACAGTATGAATTGATGGATATGTTA
Organism: Bacillota bacterium; assembly: GCA_030706065.1. Lineage (GTDB taxonomy): Bacteria > Bacillota > Clostridia > Clostridiales > Clostridiaceae > JAEZDX01. Next base: position 2,356 of record JAUZPH010000195.1, read on the forward strand.
AGTTTCCCGGTAATCCTTCAAACAATTTCAATTCTTCAATCTCTGAATTTGGCAACTGGCCAAGTTCACTTACTTCGGACTACTTATATGCATCTTGTTCAGGCCTCACCAACGATACTTCGAGTATAAAGAGTAATAGTAATACTCTCATTTATCTTGTAATTATCAAATAGATTTGAACGTTCATCAATATATTTTATATCTGTTAATTTATCAAATGTAGATAAAGCCCTACCAATAAAAGTATCTTTGGTCTGTAACAAATCCATTTACTTGATATTGTTTAAATTTGGTGTCAGCTTTGCAAATTCATCGGAGATAGCCTGGCAGCCGGCAACACTGGGATGAATATCTCCATCTCCTTTTTGTATATTTGTTAGAGTAAGCATATTTGCTCCGAAAGTAGTATAAACATCTGCAATACCCTGTATTTTATACTTGTCTTTTGTCACAGGGTCACTGATTATCTCATTAAATTTTGGGACCCATATACTGCCTACACCATACTTATCATCAGGCAAACCAGGAAGATTGGGATTTAAGTTATAGATATTCATGACAAGCAGTATTGCTGAAGGATTTAAATCACGGACTTTCTGCAGAATTGCAGTATAATTTTTTTCAAAACTTTTAGCAGTCTTTTGTAATGCAGCTTGTGAATCTATGTCAGAGCCTGAAACCTGAGAAGTTACAGAAGCAACTCCCTGACCAATATCATTTGAACCAATATTCACGGTTATAAGGTTTGCTTTTTTAACCGAGTCAATATAATGTCCACTGGTTGTCAGTGCATTCAAAAGATCATCGCTTGCCCACCCGTTTATACCCAGATTGATCAAATTCACATTTTTAGAATATGTTTTTGAAAGATAATCCGAATAATTCTTAGTGAAACTTCCGGATGGACCATGTTCACTGGTAATTGAATCTCCAAGCGCAACATAGGTATACTTTACCGGTGTAGAGCTCACGGGTTTCTGATTTGTTTTGTGATGCCAGCCCAATGTTAATAAAATAACTGCCATCACAGCAACTGATAAGATAGAGACGATAACTTTCTTTCTCATAAACTTAATTTCCTTTCATTTTAATATTTTGGCTCTGTTAAAGAATGATATCGATATTATACTAAATAATTTATATATATGTATATATTGGGAATTTAAAGGTACAGCCAATACGATAATGAATTCTAGAAAAGCTATCGTGAGCAGAATGTATTACACTCTTCCGAAGACAGCAAAATCAAGATCAGTAAATAGAATGATACTTTTGGAGGCATGAAATAAGCTTACCTGCCGTTTCCCCTGGAAGGACGATAAAAAGAGGAGACTGACGGATTGCTGTTTAAGAATGTAAATGTTTTTCAGGTTAGGATAAATGTATCAATAATTTTATATTTAAAGAGACATTACCGAAGAAAAAAACGACACTTTGAAGCATAATATGTACATTTCATCCGGATTTTATTACCATGGTTACTCATTTAAGGTACAATTTACTTCATGTAAATAATTACAAATCAGCATTTTTCTTTAAAATGGACGCTATCCATATTTAATTTTGTTATTTTTTTCTATTCATTGTAAATGATACAATATATAACATGGTTATACAGTTGTAAAAAGTAATAACAAAATACATTTTAGATACTTTGGAGGTGAAATATATATTGACTAAAGAATATGTTGAAAGTTTTATCTTTAAATGTAAAAGCATTAAATTTAAAAAAATACTTTCTTTCCTTGCTCTTACTGGTGTTTTTACTTTTTCTTTTGCCGGTTGTTCAATCCTGCATAAGGAGGAGGCTGTAATCGCACCACCATTAGTAGAACCTGATAAGGTAGTATATGACGAAGTGGATGTAAAGAAAGGAAGTATTGAAATTGATGTTAAGGGTTCTGCCGTTTTTCAATCAGCTAATCTTTCAAATGAAGCCTTTAATTACGGAGTATCTTATCTGAAAAGCATAAATGTAAAATTAGGTGATAAGGTCAAGGCCGGTCAAGTGATTGCAGAACAGGAAACCGAGGATCTGGAGAGTGACTTGAAGAAAAAGAAATACAAGCTTCAGATGGATCAGCTTACCTATGAAAGGATCCAAAATAGTCTTGACGCTGCTGCAGATGACAGGACAAAATCGGATTTAAAAATTCAGCTCGAGCAGCAGCAGATCAACATAGAAATGGATAAAATGGACGTGCAGGAAGCCCAAAAGAATATTGACCATTCTGAGTCAAAGGCTTCAATATCCGGAATCGTTACTTATATAGATACCCTAAATCCCGGAGATAGGGTTACTCCCAGGAAGACAGTTGTAACAATAGCAGATTCAGCGAGTTTGGAACTTTTATATACGGGAAATAATACTGATAAATTTAATGTGGGAGCCAAGGTAGACGTATCCTACGACAGTAAGAACTGCACAGGGAAAGTTGTCAAGGACGAGTACAACATACCTTCTGATGCAAGTAACGCTTCCAGAAAAGCTGTAAAAGTAAAACTGGATACCAAACCTAATGATGTAGAAATAGGAGATAGTGCATATATTACCCTTGTTATTGAGAAAAAAGACAATGTAATTGTTATTCCTAGTTCATTGCTACATGAAACAGATGGAAGAAACTATGTTGAGATGTTAGACCAAGGACTTAGAGTTCAAAGGAATGTAGAGACTGGATTGAAAAACGCAACGGATGTTGAAATTGTGAAAGGCCTTGAAGAAGGAGAGAAAATACTAAGAGAATAAAGGGGTGACGGTAATTGTTGTTGATGGTATATAAGAAGATATCTAAAAACAAATGGATGTTTCTCAGCATGCTCATAGGTTTTTTACTCTCAGCTATATTATTAAGCAGTATACCTTTATACACCCAAGGAGTTACCCAAAAAGTATTAATTAAAGACCTGGAGAACTATCAAGTTACAAATGACAAACTTCCCGTGTTCTTTTCATTGAGGGTGCCTTTGAGTTCGTCCGCACAGGATTTCAAAACTCAATTTGATCAGTATGACAAGGCCCTTAGGGATGATGTCTTAAACAGAATAGACCTGCCGACAGTGAGTGAGACTAACAAGCTTTTTGCCAGCAATTTATTGATTCCGAATAAAGATGCTGATTTTGACGACAGCACTTCAATTTCTGCTTTATCGGCAGCGGGCCTCGAAAATCATATAACTATGACCTATGGTAAGCTTTATTCCAACAGGAAAGAAAACGATGTAATTGAGGCTATTGCTACAGAACAGGCTATCGAGAACTTCAAATTGAACATGGGTACTGAATTTACGATTTATTATAAATCAAATGGTACTTACTCGCCGGTTAAAGTCAAAATAGTTGGGGTATTTAAGAATAAGTATTCAAATGACAGCTTTTGGAATAACGGTTTAGCCGAATATAATCAAGGTATAATAATAGATTATAACCTTTTTAAAGAAGAGTTTTTACAGCATGTTGATAATATCAGCATATACTCGGAATGGTATAGGGCATATGATTACCATAAGATTACAACTGAAAATTTAAACGGTATTTTAAGCAACATATATTTTGTTCTACAATGGACAAAAAAAACTTCCGGCGAAAATAAAATGAATGCTGTAGAAATTCTTGATCAATACAATTCCCGGCAGCAAACTCTGAAACTGACACTTTTGGTTTTGGAAGCACCTATCCTGATAATGCTGTTATATTACCTGTTTATGGTATCTCGGCTTGTTATTGAGCAGGATAAAAAGGAAATCGCTGTTATAAAGAGCAGAGGAGCAGCAAAAAGGGATATTGTTCAGATCTATTTACTTCAAGGTATCATACTATCCGGTATAGCCATGATGCTTGGACCGCCTTTAGGTCTGCTTTTGTGCAAGCTAGTCGGTTCCACAAACGGCTTTTTAGAGTTTGTTCAAAGGACAGCTTTGCCGGTCAAGATGAACGTTTATGCATATTTATATGCATTCTGCTCCTGCTGCATTTTCGTCGTTACAATGCTGTTACCTGCTTTCCTGGCATCAAAGACAACCATAGTAAGGCACAATCAAGAAAATGCACGTTTGAAGGGAAAGTCCCTATTACAAAAATATTATATTGACATAGTGCTGCTTTTGACTTCAATATATGGCTATTATGCATATAAGTCACAACAAAAAATACTGAATATAACAAAAGTAAATAGCAGTGATATTCCTATTAATCCTTTCCTGTTCGCTGTGACTTCACTTTTTATATTCAGTATGGCCCTATTGTTTGTCAGGCTGTTTCCCTATATTATAAAGCTGATTTTCAGGCTGGGACAGAGAAGATGGAAACCGGCAATGTATTCTTCTCTTGTTAATCTATCCAGGGCGGGAGGTAAGAACAACTTCCTCATAGTGTTCCTTATAGTTACAGTTTCTACAGGTATTTTCAGTTCAAATTCTGCAAGAACTATAAATACAAATATAGAAGAA
>JAUZPH010000196.1 GCA_030706065.1 Bacillota bacterium
CCACAACAACTTCCAGGACATTGAAAAATTCCTTAGGGCCGGCGGTTTCAGAGGTAAGCAGTACTCTACTCTGGTAGACGGTACTTACTTCATAAACAGATTGTTTGCCACTATTGAATACATTCCAAAAACTATAATTAACATTGGTGAAGTCGGTGTCATTAACTCCTATTATGGAGAAAAGGGCATTGATGTATCCGGAACAGAATATAAACACGGTGAATTGGTGGCAGAGGGTACAAAAGGTATTTGGCAGAATGCACTGGCACCGGGCAAATACGCTCTAAACACCTATGCTGCTAAGGTTGTCAAGGTTCCAACCACAAACGTAATTTTGAAATGGATATCCGGGCAGATGGGCGGACATAAGCTGGATGAAAACCTGAAAGAGGTTTCACTTATTACGAAGGATGCTTTTGAACCATCCTTACCATTGACAGTGGTATTCCACATCGACTATAAGAAGGCCTCCAGTGTTATTCAAAGATTTGGGGATGTGAAGATGCTCATTGAGCAGTCCATCGACCCGATGATTTCAGGATACTTTAAGAACGTTGGACAAACTATGACCCTCATCGAGCTTATTCAAAACAGAAGTGAAATACAAGCTAGAGCATCTCAGGAAATGAAGGAAAAATTCACTCACTATGATCTGGAATTAGAGGAAGTACTGATTGGTACACCTGCACCTTCAAAAGCTGATAACAGAATAGAAACAATCCTTGCTCAGCTCAGAGACAGACAGGTCGCAAGAGAACAGATAGAAACCTATAATGCGCAGCAGAAATCCGCTGAGAAAGAGAGAGAATTGAATGAGGCAAGAGCTATAGCTGCCAAGCAGCAGGAGCTTTCTGAATCTAATATCAATATTTCAATTCAGGAAAACAAAGGTAAGGCCGAGCTTCAGATGGCTACCCAGGAGGCATTAAAGATTCAGAAGCTTTCAGAAGCCAATAAATACAAAACTCAACAGGATGCTGACGGTAAGAAATATCTTACTATCAAAGACGCTGAAGCACAATCTGAAAGTATGGTCAACCTTGCAAACGCCAATGCTACCAAGATTCAAAAAGAAGCTGATGCTAGATCCTACGAATTAGAAAAGACAGGTAACGCAGAGGCTACCAGAATCAAGGCTGTGGGTGAATCCGAAGCCTTCAGGGAAAGAGAAGTCGGTAAGGCAAAAGGTGAAGCTTACAAGGCTCAGGTACAGGCTTACGGAGATCCTCAGTACTATGTAATGAAGGAAGTCATGGCCGCCTTTACCGAAGCCCTTAAAGAAGGCAAGATGCCGCTGGTACCAAGTATTGTTATGGGTTCCAATGACGGCAAGGTTCCAAATGTATTTGAAAACATGATGTCTCTGCTTCTAACAGAAAAGATAACCGGTAAGGAAATATCCCTGGATATGATTAGAGAAAAGGATAAGGAAAGCTAACTAAAGTTCCAGTAATTAATTATTCATCTATAAATTTGTAAAGGTCATTGCCGCAATGCGGTAATGACCTTTTTATTATGCTGCGTTTTCCTTATTATCATTCATCACACTGTTTCTGTTACCATAGAAATAGTAGACTACTATACCTATAGCAAGCCATATTACAAATCTCCAATGAGTTATTGCAGGTAATACTATAATAAGATACGTACATGCGATTATTGATAAAGCCGGCAATAAAGGAACCCATGGGCATTTGAAGGGCCTGTTTAAATCCGGTCTTCTCCTCCTTAATACAATTACAGCAGCAGATACAATTACAAAGGCTGCCAATGTACCTATATTAGTCAGTTCTGCCACTGCAGAAATCGGTGTGAAGCCCGCCAGTACTGCGGTTACTACAGTAACCAGAAGAGTGCTTTTTACCGGAGTCCCGGTCTTTTGATTAACCTCACCGAATACTTTTGGCAGCAGGCCGTCTCTGGACATGGCGAAGAAAACACGAGTTTGTCCGAACATCATTACTAGAAGAACGGAGGTTATACCGCATACAGCGCCAACGGATACCAGTGCAGATCCCCAGGTAATACCTATCTGTTGAAGTGCAAAGGCCACCGGTGCAGAGGTTTCCGCAAATTTTGCATATGGCACAATACCTGTCAATATTGCCGATACTATTATATACAATACGGTGCAGATTACCAAAGATGCTATTATACCCCTCGGCAGGTCCTTCTGAGGATTTTTCACTTCCTCCGCAGCTGTTGATACAGCATCAAAACCTATATAAGCAAAGAATATAACTGCTGCCCCCTGGAAAACTCCTCCCCAGCCATAAGGCATGAAGGGATGCCAGTTTACCGGATTAACATGTGTTACACCCAGTACTATGAAAAGAAGTACAACAATTACTTTAATGCCAACTATAATGTTATTAAGCTTCGCACTTTCTCTTACTCCCTTAATAAGCAGAGAGGATATAACCAGAATGATTAACACCGCCGGTAAATTGATAATTCCACCTTTTACCCCGGGAGCATTGATTAACTGTGCAGGTAAATGTATGCCGACAGATTCAAGCAGAGACACAATGTAGCCTGACCATCCGATAGCTACTGCAGCAATGGCAACGGTGTATTCCAGTATCAGATCCCAACCTATAATCCATGCCCAGATTTCTCCCAGTGCGGCATATCCATAGGTATAGGCACTTCCTGCAATTGGCACCATGGCGGCAAATTCGGCATAACACAAGGCAGCGAAAGCACAGGCAAGTCCGGAAATAATAAATGAAAGTATAAGTGCGGGTCCTGAATATTTGGCGGCGGCTACACCTGTCAAAACAAATATGCCTGTTCCGATAATGGCACCAATTCCAAGCATGGTAAGTTCAAAGGAACCAAGTTCTTTTCGCAGTGAATTTTTACTTTCACCCTCTCCATGAGATTCCTTTAATAATGTACCGATAGACTTTGTTCTAAAAATGTTTTTCACCCTGCTCATCTCCTTTTACTCTTCTTTTGTTTTCAAAACTACATTTTGTTATATTATCACCAATTCTACATTATTCGTGCTATTTCGTCAATATATTTTTAATTTTAATGCTTGTTTTATACCACAACCATTGTTTTATTGTATTTCTTTCATTATATGTGAAAGAAATGGTTTATACGGAAAGCGAAAATTCAATTTATTCATATTTAAGATATCCACTTCATATATTCTTACATACTTAAAAAATAGCCCATTGGGATTTAAATATGAAAGGGATGTAAATATGAGAAGAAAGCTGTTAATTGCTTTGTTAGTCCTTTCAGTTACTGCTGCTGTGACCGTATTTTCGAGCAATACCGAGAATAACCTGTTACTAACCGGGAGCCCTTATCAATCATCTCTGCCTCTGGGTTTTTTTGCCCATTCTGTTCGTGAGGATTATACCGCTCCTCCTGTTAAAATCGAGGAAAGATCCTCGGAGGTTACAGTAATATCTGCCGGTGACGTAATCTTCCATACTCCTGAGCTGGACGCTGCCCGGGAAAATGGCAGCTATAACTTCAATCCCATGTTTTCGGAAGTAAAAAGCATAATGGAAACAAAGGATATAGCTGTGGCAAATTTCGAATCCACTATAAATCCTGACCGGAAGCTGTCGGGGTATCCTACCTTTAACACTCCGGTACAGGCTCTTGATGCACTTAAGAGCACCGGAATTGATGTCTTGTTGAGTGATAATAATCACACTCTGGATACTGGAGTAGAAGGGATAAAAAGTACCGACAGGCTCATCGAAGAGTATGGCTTTAAAGTAGTTGGCTCCGGGGAGCCCGGTAAAGACAAGAGCGCAGTAATTGAAAAGAACGGAATAAAGATAGGTATGCTGTCTTATACCTATGGCACCAACTACGGCATACAGTATAAGGACATGATAAATTATATCGATGAACCTGCTATTCAAAGAGATATGGACAATATTAAAAGGAAATGTGATTTCGTAATAGTATATCTTCATGTGGGTACGGAATACGTAAGGACCGTGGAAGCTTCCACCTCAAAACTTGTAAAAGATATAGCCTCCATGGGAGCAGATGCCATACTCTGCAGCCATCCTCACGTTGCCAGAAAATCTGAAGTGCTGAATGTAAATGGCAGAGAAGTATTTGTAAATTACTCCATGGGCAATTTCATATCCAATCAAAATGATAAATACACCGATATCGGCTCCATGGTGAGTATGACCATCGAAAAAAACGGCAGCAATACAAGAATAAAATATGCCGAGACCATTCCCGTTTATAGATTAAGGTACAAGTCTGGCGGAAAGACAATATTTAAGACAGTACTCTGCAGCAGTATCGAAAACTACAGCAATGTAGTCGGCTCTTCTGATATTTCCTATGTAAAACAGGTCTCCGGTGAAATAGCCTTCACATACGAACCTGCTCAGGCAGCAGATTCAAAGAAATAAAATATAGCTGCGGAAATTTATATTTTAATTTATCCAGGATGTAAAACTTCTTCTAAATTGAATTCTAGTTCGTTGAAATTTTACATCCGGAAAAATCGGTGAAGATTCGATATTTTCTCAGGCGAATACTAAGGTTTAAATTTCCGCATCATTAAACAGCAGAATTCACAGATTTGCCTGTGTGAATCCTGCTGTTTATTTTTAACTTTGTTTTTCAATTTAGAGAATTAGTTTTCCAATTAAATATGATGCTGCATTCATTATCAAGGCCAGTCTAAAGAGTCTCTTATCCTTCGGGAACACATATGAAAGCATTCTCCATTCACTAAATACCACCAAAGCCTCAAGCGCCAATTCCCATAAAAGAACAACATGAATACCTGCAAACAGCAATAGTGCCAGTAAATAGTTTAAGAGCGGATTAGTTATAGCGTTTATTGCCACTATGGCTATATAGTAATCCCTTCGCCGAACGCCGAGAATATATGCGGTAAGGCATTCTATTACTTCAGTGAACACCAAAGCCGTAAAAAGCTTAAGCATCTTTTTTATCAGACTTATTCTTTATTTTTCTCAAAATATAAATAGATGCAAAAATGCAGGCTATCACGATTAATGCTATTATAATAACCACAGGCACGCCTTCAAGCGGCGGCTTTGGGTCCGGTACCATATCAGCCCTGGCAATTTGCATGTTTAAGGTTAGAATAGCCATACTCAGAACAAGTACCAGAAAACTTTTGTCTTTAATATTCCTCAAAACTATTTTCCTCCCTTTTTAAAATATATTGCCAAACTCCCGTATAACACAAAAGAAGATTAATCATCTCACCATTTTGTCTTATCCTTTATCTTCCATATAATATAAATCGCTATAAAAATGCAGACTATCACAACCAAAGCTATTATAAAGATCTCAAATCCGCTTTGAAGCGGGTCCGGGTCTGGCAGCACATCTGCTCTGGCAGTTTTCATATTCACGATTAGCATAGCCATGCTCAGAATAAATACTAAAAGAGCCTTATCTCTAATTTTCCTCAAAACCATATCCCTCCCTGCTTTTAAAATATATTTTCAAACCCTCGTATAATACGAGTGCAAGAATCAATACAGTTAGTGCGGTACTCCACTTACCGAGGTTCACTGCCTTTCCAAAGAAAAAAACGGGAAGAGCACCAATACTCAAGGCCATTGTAGTGAGTCCGAAGGCAAAACCTTCCCTTCCCGGCAGCATATTAGCCATGGCTGTCAAGGTTATAGGCATTGTCATGTTAAAGAGGAGTATCCCGGCAATTCCGAGGTAAGTTGCCTGAAAGCCGAAAAAAAGCAGAAGTGAAGCAATTACCAGTCCTGAAACACTGACTCTTGTCCAACCAAGTTTGTCCCCCAAAAATCCTCCAAGGGCCTTTCCCAGTACCACTGCTGAAGTAAAAGCCGTAAGCAAAACCAAATCAGCTTTCCACGGATAATTTAATGCCATGCCTGCATATCCCCGTACGCCTACAGAAAGGAAAAGCAGCAGTATGATAAGTTCAAATTTGTCATAGCTGATACCTTCCCCGGATTTCGTATAAATCTGCGGTGGCTTTATTACAACGGTCATTATCCCCGCTGCAATAAGCATGATAATAATTTGATAGTCAAACACATAACCTGCCCGCCCCGCAATTGTGCCAAGGAACAGACCTGCAGCACCAGGTGCCACATAAAGACCCGGAAGCAGAGCTTTTCCAGGCTTTAGATTCAAGGTTACTATGCCTCCCCCTAGATGATAAAGTGCATTTCCAAGTCCCAGAAAACATACTGAAATCTGCGGTATATCCCGTAGAAGAACCCCTGCTGCTAGAAAAAAATATGATAACAATGCAGCTTGTACAGGTTTTCTTAGCTTGTCCACTAGGTACCCTAATGGTGCTTGAAGAGCAAAGGCAATAATATTATATAATATAATCATAAAGACATAGCTATCTTCACTTAACAGAACTGCCGTTGCCTTGCTCAGTATAACCGCGGCGCATGTAAAATCCACAAGAGCATGGACAATACTATACAGAGCCATGTTTCTTAACAAAATAGCCCCGTCTTTTTCTCTCCCGGTTGATTCCTGCAGCATAAAATCCACTCCCTGGTTGTTTTTTAACTATTTGTAGATTTATATTTCATAAATACAACTTGTATCCACAATCTTCCTGCTAGTAACAATTGTACCATGTTAACCATACCATTCCAAGAAAAGATTACTGCTCACAATCATTTAGTTACGTGAAAATTTTACCCGATGCTTTTTCATGTATGGAGAATTAGCCAATTGTAAATAATAGATAGGAAAAAATATAAATTTACTTTTAAGGAGGCTAAAATCTATGGCTAAA
>JAUZPH010000197.1 GCA_030706065.1 Bacillota bacterium
AGTATGAACTTTAAAATCGAAAACTTTTATAATCCTCATTTGTCATTAGGTGCATCGCGTTTAGACACCATACTGAGCATAACGGCAGCTTTAGGTGAAGGAGGGACCACAACTCAAAATAACATGAAGAAGGCAATCATCTTCGTATTGGATGTATCAGGCTCTATGGATGTGTATACCAAGATTGACACAGCAAAACTCGCAGTGCGTAAAAGCATCGATTTGCTTGATGAAGATAACTATTTTGCTGTAATAGCTTTCTCTAATAATGCCAGAGTACTGGTTCCGCTTATGTCAGCCACAAGAGGAAATAAGGAGGCGGCACACTACTCTGTGAAAATGCTCAGAGCAGGAGGCGGTACTCAGATGTCCAACGCATTATTAGCGGTACTGGATTTGATAAGTACTTTCGGCGATATGATGACCCATGTTCAATTCGTTACAGATGGACAAAATGACAGAGCGGATCATAACCATCTGGAGGAGGCATTAGACAGATGTGAAGGTATGTTTCAGTGCAACTGTTGGGGTATTGGAGTAGATTGGGAGCCCCAGGAACTGAAGAATATATCAAACAGACTGCTTGGAACCGCAGATGCCGTTCCGAATCCGGAGCGCCTTGAGGAGACTTTCAGATCTGCAATGGCAAAAGCTGCATCTAAAGGTATCGGAGATGTAAGACTGCGAATACAATCGCCAAAGAGTATAAGGATAGTGACAATAAAGCAGGTAAGTCCTGAAATTGTAGATTTATCAAAACTTGCAAAACGAATAGATGAAAGAAATCTTGACATTCCATTGGGAGCCTGGGGGGAAGAAAACCGTGAATATCAGATAGCCTTTGAGCTTCAACCACAGGGTGATGGAGAAGAGATGATGGCAGGTAAACCGAAGATTGTCTTTACAGAAAATGGACAAGAAACTGTAATGGAAGGCGACAGAATTGTAGCAGCCTGGTCCTCTGATGTGTTGAGGACCTCAAGGATAAACGAACAAGTAGCTCATTACACAGGACAGGAAGAATTGGCTCAATCGATAAAGGAAGGACTGGAGGCCAAGTCTCGCGGCGATATAGACAGTGCTACCGTACTTCTCGGAAAGGCGGCAAAAATTGCAGTACAATCCGGAAATGAAGAAGTGACAGCCAGGTTAAAAAAGGTAGTGGATATTATAGATGCTGATCAAGGTACTGTAAGATTAAAGGCCAGCGCCGGAAAAGCAGAAGACCTGGAATTAGACATGGGTGGCACAATGACTATTCGAAAAAGATCCAGCAAGACAATATAGATGATATAAATTTGAAGTAATGGTATAGGAGGAAGCTTTATGACATATAAATGCCCAAAAGGACATGAATCAACGGATTCTGACTACTGCTCAGAATGTGGAGCATTGATAGGACAATCAACTATATTAAAATCGGATATTCTAAAGGATTCCGATATAAGTATGCAGGTACCGGTCGGTGGACAGGAATGCTGTCCTGACTGCGGAACTCCAAGGGTTGGCGGTGCAAGATTTTGCGAGGTCTGCCGGCATGATTTTCTGGAAAATAAGACTGGGGTTGCGGAAGTTATCGTAGCTTCGAAAAAGACTTCAATTGACCAAAAGCCTTCAAAGGCAGATACAAAAGCCGCGATCTCAATTATATCAGGTATCCCATCTGTTGGACCTTTATCCAACAGCGATTCAAAAACTTCATTTGAGAATATGCCAGTAATACCGGTAAAATTAAATATTGTTATTTCTGTTGACAAGGAAAAAGCTGTTAACTGTGGCATAGAAACGTCAATAAAGCCGGACGTTACAGATAGGGTTTTTCCATTGGATCTGGATGAAAACCTGGTAGGCAGGCGTTCCGCTAATAGAGGAATATATCCGGAAATGGAGGTAAACGACCCAGGAGTGTCCCACAGGCATTTGAAGTTTATTAAGCAGCCTGATGGTAACTTTGGCGTACTTGAACTACAATCGGCAAATGGAACGGAATTGAATAATATGCCCTTGGAACCCGGGATTATCACCACTGTTAAAGCCGGTGATGAATTATCCATAGGTATATGGACTAAGTTAAAACTGATAAATAGATAGGAGGGCAGTTAATGATTAATCTGAGTACCATACCAGGAAAAATGAAGGCATTGCTTGCAGTTTGCCTTACAGGGATAGTAGCTTCATTGGGGATTACCCTTTATGTTTATAATTTTGTCAGAAGTACCTCCAAGGCAGTTGGGACGGAAACCGTTCCATCAATTGTAGCAGCAAAACGCATCAGAGCCACCCTTGCAGATGCTCATTCCAATGCAATGAATGCTATGGTGACAAAAGAAAAACTCGGAGGAGGCTTTTGGAACTTATACCGAAAGGATCTTAATAATCTGCATTCAATGCTCATAGATGCCAGTAAGAATATTAATTATGGGGATGCAGAACGGATACCGTTACTTACAATATTATCAAATATCAGTGCTTATGAATATACGGTAGGTGGTGCCGTGTCAAGTGAGTCGGATATCTCCGTTGACCAATTCATGGAAGCAAACAGATTAATGCAGCAAAAAATCCTACCTGCGAGCTCAGCTCTCGGGAAAGTTAACTTATCAAAACTGGATTCTGTTTATTCCGGTTATACAGAGAAGATTTCAGGGGTATCATCATTTGTACTTTGGTCTGGGGTATTTCTTCTAGCTATACTTGCTGGAACTCAAATTTACATGTTTAAAAAGACACGAAGGATATTTAATATGGGCCTTTTGGCAGCATCCGTTGTGGTTTTAGTAAGCCTTGTATATTCTCTAAACTCATTGAATAATGTCAAGTCAAGCTTGTATGCGGCTAAACAGGGTGCCTTTGAATCACTGAATTCTTTGTGGAGTGCAAGAGCTGAAGCCTATAATGCCAATGCATTGGAAAGTCTATATCTCCTTCATCATGGGACAGGTATCGTACAGACTGCTGATACTATAAATTTTAATCTTGCAGCATCACGTATATGCAGTGATAAGAAAGCCGCATCCAATGGCACAGGCTTTGAGGGCTATTTATCCGATGGAGGCATAGAAGCTGATATAAAACAGAATTCATCAACGGCAGGGGATACTCTTCAGCAATGGATAAAATATGTGGATATAGACAGTGAAATACGTAATTTAGAATATGACAGCAGGCATGACGAGGCTATTGCCTTATGTGTAGGTAATTCAACAGGACAATCAAATTACGAATTTACAAAGTTTGATGATTCCTTGGAAGAAAGAATTAACATAAACCAGAAGGAGTTCGAGGACAGCATGAGCTCAGCCTTCAAAACCTTGAATATTTTTCCCTACATCACAGCAGCACTCATGATACTGGCAATGGGAACATGTACTCTGGGGTTAAAGGTACGTATAGACGAATATAAAGCCTAAAAGAAATACAGGTAGGAGGCAATTCCATGGATATATCTGTTGATGACTCGTTGAATGAATGGCAAACATACATGAAAAATATAAGTTCTAATCTGATAGAGCTGTCAGAACAGATAGAATTTCAGTTGATGACATCAAAGACTAAGGATCTTGACAATGGATATACCGGAAGGACAAAGGCAAAAGCTGACCGTTGCGTCGAGACAATGGCGGTGCTTTGGCGCTGCAACAACCTTCTTACAGAAGTGGTCGAAAAGGCTGCCAGGTTAAACAGTAAGAGAAGCCTCTTATATAATCCGGAAAATGAAGTCAGGGAATTACTGGAGGTAAAACCTGTTGTAATAGAGACAGAACACATTGCAATTGGCGATAGAAATCTGTTAGGAAGTGAAAATAAAGAAAAAAAGGCTACGCCTCCGGAACTTCTAAAATATATGAAAAGCTCTTTTGAGTCCCTTTGCAGGGATGTAGCTGATATTTCCAAAGCTGTGGAAGAAGTGGATAACAGATTGAGCGGAATAAAGGCTGATATATCAAAGCTTAATTCCACAGCCGGGGGACTCGGAATTTCTAAAATTCCTGAGATTGATACAAGAAAGATAAGAGAATTAGAGAGAGATCCTCTAATGAGTGTAATAGAATTGGACAAACTGGTTTATGATGTAGAAAAATATAGAGCTTTCATCAGGAGTATAGAAGGGGAATACGAAAATATAAACAAAGCTCTTGAGAGAGTAAGAGAAATGCTTTCCGAATTACGAGAGCTTTCAAGAAAGTCCGAAATTTATTTAAAAGAGACTCAAAAGATTTTTGGTACTTCAGCGGGAGGTAGGCCGATTATCGGCGATAAAATCATTCTTTCACTGGAAGATTGGCTTAAAGTCTTGGAAGAAAGGCTGTCTCGGGGAGAAGCCAAGGCGGTTAGTGTCGGGCTTACAAAGCTGGAGCTGGAATGTACCTACAAGTTAGAGATACAGAGAGAAAACTTCAAGGATAACTACGGCAAATATACTGAATGGCTGGACTTGAAGGGTCAGTTTAAGGCTCTCCTAGCAAAGTCGGCAGCACTCCAGGCCAAAGGCTTGTTACGGGAAGTTTCAATAGGCAGTCTGGTAGAAGAAGTGAAAAATGCAGTCTATGCTTTTCCGGTGAATTTAGAAAACTGCAGGGATAGGGTTGGAAAGTTTGATTTAACCCTAAAAGAATATCAGAACAGAAGTTAACCAGTCATTTTGGTGGATAACACTTGATAAATGTTGAACTAAAAAAGGATACAGTAGAGGTAATAATTGATAATTGTTGTGTGCAAATAAGGAATACAGGGGGCGTGACAATTAAAAATTGTCACGGGCAAATAAGGAATACAGGGGGGTATAATATGGCCATAGAGAAATGTCAGCGGCCGGGCTGTACCGGTATTATAGTGGATGGAGTATGTGAAGATTGTGGAAGGCCGCCTATAGGCAAGAGTTTACTTAATAATATTAACCAAGGTCAAACAGGGATGGGAGGTACTGTAAACAGAAATACTCTAACTACAGGTTCCGCTAGAACCGGGAGCAGGAGGACTTCAAGCAGATCAGGGAGAACTTCAGCGGCTTCCAGTAGAAGAAATAAGTTGGGCGGAGGACTTGTATCTCTTCCGGAACAGCCCAGTCAGGACCCCTTACAACTTGTGATGGAGAAGGGGGAAGTTCCGGAACGCAAGAGATTCTGCCCAAATTGCCAGTGTAAAGTAAATAGGACTAAAGGTTTTTGCCCTAAATGTGGACATGACTATGATTTTCAACCTGCTTTAAAGAATGGTGATATAGTTAACGGCAAATTTGAGATAAAAGGTCCTATAGCCTTTGGCGGCTTGGGATGGATTTACCTGGCGTATGATACAGTGCTTTCAAGATGGGTGGTTTTAAAGGGGCTATTAAATGCAAAGGATGAGGCCAGTGCTGCCGCAGCCGTGGCAGAGCGTCAGTTCCTAGCGGCAGTAAAACATCCCAAGATAGTAGGTATCTACGACTTTATCCAAAGAGGTAATGAAGGCTTTATAGTTATGGAATATGTTGGAGGCAGAACTATTCAAAGCATTAGAAAGGAAAGAGGAGTGCTTCCCTTAGAAGAAGCGATTTCATATATTTTAGGTATACTGCCGGCATTTTCCTACCTTCACCAGCAGGGAATGGTGTACTGTGATTTCAAACCTGATAATATGATGTTGGAAGGTGATGATGTCAAGTTAGTTGATATGGGCGGAGTGAGAAAACTTAATGATCCTGATGGTGACATATTTGGTACAAAGGGCTATATGGCCCCCGAAGCTGCGGACAATCCATTGGAGGTTTCTGATCTGTATACTATTGGCAGAACTCTGGCAGTATTAATCATGGACTTTAAATTTCAATCAGATTATGAGTTTTCCATACCTTCTCCACTGGAACAACCGGTTCTGGCGGAAAACGATGCTCTATACAGATTTTTGCTAAGGGCAACCCATCAGGATATTGATGCCAGATTTCAATCCGCAGATGAAATGTACAGTCAACTATTTGGGGTGTTAAGGGAAGTGGTTGCAGTAAAGAGTGTGCCAATACCGGCAGAAAGCCAGGTATTTACACCTGATAATCTGCTGGATGCGGAGGATGCTTTGGGAACAGAGACTGTGCAGGTAAGGCATCTTCCAACTCTAAAGATGGATGCCAGGGATCCGGCAGCAAATGATCTGCTTGGTATTGCAGCTGTTACCGATACCGGAAAGAGGATTACTTCCCTTATGTTAATAGTGAACAAATATCAGGAAAATTCTGTTGAAGCCAGATTAAGGCTTGCAGATATCTATATTCAGGTCGGCAAATTTGAAGAAGCGGATAGAATACTTGATACAATATTTTCTGAAGATGAGTTTGATTGGAGAGTTCACTGGTATAGAGGGAAAAAACTACTGGCTCAGGATAAAGGTGAGAAAGCCATGGAGCAATTTGAACAGGTATATTTCGAAATGCCAGGTGAGCTTACGCCAAAACTCGCTATAGCTTACTGTGCAGAACACAGCGGTGAATTAGATATAGCAGTCAGCTTTTATAACAGGGTGTCAAAAGTCGATCCAAACAATACAACGGCTTGCTTCGGCTTATCACGATGCCTTAGAATAAAAAATGACATAACCGGATCTGCTGCTGCACTGGATCGTGTACCTGCCAGTCATAGCATGTATATGCAGTCTAGAATTGCAGTGGCAAAGGTACTTATGTCCGATGAGAATGCTATAACTCAAATGATTCTTGATAAACTGGCTCAAACCGTTGGTTCCATATCTTCGGGAGGCGGTATAGTTCATCAGTTGGCTGCAGGGGTATAT
>JAUZPH010000198.1 GCA_030706065.1 Bacillota bacterium
CAATAAAAGTACTACAGAAATTGAGGAACCTGCCCCCAGGGGAGATATTACCGATATAAACGGCCTCAAACTGGCTACAAGCCAGCAGAGTTTTACCCTCACTTTCACTGAAACCAGTGAAAGTGACCTTTATTTTTATCAGACGATGGACAAAATCTTTCAAATTTTAGATAAAAATAAGGACTCTCAGAAGGATGACTTTGAGCTTAAGGTAAACCCTTTTGCCTTTAACTTTAAAACAGACGATGACGATGTAAGGAAGCAGGTTGAACTGAGATTTAAAAAAGACAGAGGTTTGGATGACCAGGTAAAAAAGAAACTGTTTCCAAAGAAGACAGATGCTCTTACAGATGATGACAATAGCAAAATCGATGAGGCTTTGCTCAAGATAACACCTGAAGAAACCTTCAACTATCTGGTAAAACTGTATGGCATAACTCCTGAAGGCATCTTTAAAAACTACGTAGAGCTTTATAAGTCCTCACCTGATGACGCACTTGACATAATTAAGAGTAATTATAAGATTTCATCTGAAAGTGAAGTAAAAGCTCTTCTTGAACAATATAAAACCGATAAGAAGAATGCAAAGGCCACTTTTACCCAGCTGGTGCAGAAATGCGGAGTGGATACTATTACCCTTTCCCAGGACCAGCAGCGTAGATATATGCTTGTTAAGGATGCTTTGAAAATGCAGAGTTTTTCCGGACCAAGCCCTATTACTCTGGCCAGCAATGTATGCAAGGATACGGCCTTTGCAATATCGCAAGAACTGAGTGATCTCCCAGGTGTGGATGTGACAATAGAGCCTGTCAGAACCTATCCCTATGGAGAATTGGGCTCAAGCTTCCTTGGATATCTGTCTAAAATTAATTCAAACCAGGAAAGTTATGAAGAAAAAGGCTACGATGTCAACAGTGATTACATTGGAGTTTCAGGCATCGAGCAGGCCCTTGAAGACAGATTGAAGGGCTCCAAAGGAGCAAAAATAGTGCAGATAAATCCCGTTGGAAGAGTAACCCAAGAGCTCGGCACCAGGGATTCATATCCCGGTGATACAGTACAGTTAACCATAGACAGCAATGTGCAGTATGCTGCCCAGGTTGCATTGAACAATGTTATGAAGGATCTGCAGTCAAAGGGACGGCAGAATGACGTTAATACAACCAATGCAACAAGAGGTGCTGCAGTAGCTGTAGATGTAAATACCGGCGGAATTCTGGCACTGGTGAGCAATCCGGGGTTTGACCCCAATGATTTTGTAAATCCTGCAGGGCTGGGCATAGACCAGTTCAAGAAATACTTTCAGCCGGATATGGAGGCTTTCGGAAAATCCAAAGGCTACGACCAGGCAAAGATTGATCAGCTGTTCCCGGTTATCGACAAGAATACCGGAGCAAGAAGTGACCCCTATGACATACTTCCAAGGCCGTTATACAATTATGCAACTTTTTCTCTGACGGCTCCCGGTTCTACCTTTAAACCTATGACAGCGATAGCAGGTTTGGAAACCGGAGTAATTACACCAGGTTTTACTGTGAATGACCGAGGCTTCTTTGATGACGGCCACAACTTCCACACAACCTTCCCTTCAGATGGCTCCAATGGTGTGGTTGATTTGGTCAAAGCTCTGGCAAAGTCCAGTAACCCCTACTTTATGACAGTAGGCCAGAAAATAAGAGACACGTATGGAGATGACAAGCTTGCGGAGTATGCATGGAAATTTGGTCTGGGAGTTAACCCTCAATCCAATACCAAACCGAGTACAGGAATAGAAATTGCAGAGAATTTCGGGCAGGTTTATAATAGTTATACAAACAAAAACAGATTTGCATCTACCTATTTATATATAACCATGGATACGCTGCTGTCCGGCAGAGGTTACAGAGGAAATACCTTTACCCCAATAGAACTTCATATCAACGGAAGTGAATCTGATGATGTGAAGGCTTTAAGGCAAAAGATAAGGGATCAAATTCAGCAATCTATTAAGACCGGTGACAGAGCTGATTCGACCTATAAAACCCTGGTGACACAGCTTGTTAACACCGACCCATTGTATAAAGGCAAAAATATTTCTCAGAAAGAAATTGCAGACATAGCCTATGAGATTGAATATATAACTGTAGATGATGCCAACTTCCAGACAAAGATAGGAACAAATATGTATGATGCCGCCATAGGCCAGGGTATCGATGCCTTTACGCCTCTGCAGTTGGCGAACTATATTGCTACCATTGTAAATGGTGGAAACCGATACAGCCTCCACCTTGTAGATAAACTAGTTGACCCCGAGGGAAATATTGTTCAGCAGAATCAGCCTCAGGTCCTAGAAAAAACAGGCATAAAGCAATCCACTATTGACGCGGTAAAAGCCGGAATGCAGGCCGTTACCGGTGATGACGGTACAGCCAAGGGAGTGTTTAATAGCTTCCCAATTCCAACAGCAGGTAAGACCGGTTCTGCAACCTTCAGAAATGATCAGGATCAGTTTGGCAGAACTTCTTCTGCCGTATATGTTGGTTTTGCACCAGTTGACAAGCCTCAGATAGCCATTGCCGTCATCATATTTGACGGTGGCCATGGAAGCTTTGCGGCTCCTGTGGCAAGGGCGATGTATGAAGCCTACTTTAAGAAGGAACTGGACGCCATGAACTATGTTCCCCAAAATGATATAGTAGCAAAACCTCTTCATGGCAACTAAATGCCGGCCTGCGGGCCGGTTTTTTATTGCATAAAAAAAGGATGGCCCATGTAAGTCCATCCTTGACAACTAAAAATTGATTGTATTCTTTCTCATACTGAGACTTAATGCCAGTCCCACAGCAATCATATTGGCCAGCATGGAGCTCCCGCCATAACTCATGAAAGGTAAGGTTATGCCTGCTATGGGCATTATACCTACAGTCATTCCAATATTCTGCATTACTGAAAACAGAAGTGAGGAGGCTACACCAATACAGACCAGTCTTCCCATGGTATTCGGTGTTTCCTTTGCCCGTTTTACAAGCCTTAGTATAATAATCGAGTAAAGCAGTATCAGAAATATGGCACCAATAAGTCCCCATTCCTCTCCAACAGAAGCAAAAATGAAATCGGTATGAACCTCCGGAATAAAGCCATTGGAAATCATCTGGCCTTGAAGGAAGCCCTTGCCGAAAATTCCTCCGGAGCCTATCCCCACTATGGAATGATATAATTGAAAGCCTATATCCTGCTTGTACGCCTCCGGATTTAGGAAGGATATAATCCTGTCCTTCTGATAGGACTTCAAAAGCCCACTGAACCATATTAGAATACAGGTCGGAACAGCTGCAGCAATTCCCCAATAAATCACCTTTAAATCTATGCCGCTGATGAAAAGAATACCAAAGGCGATAAAGAAACAAATCATGGTGAGTCCCAGATTTGGCTGTATAATAATCAGAAACATCGGTATTATTGTATATACTGCAAGCTTGAGCATATGCTTAAAGTCATTTACTTCACCTTCCATATCCTCTATGGTCCTGGCAAGCATAAGTGTCAGCCCTATCTTTACGAACTCTCCCGGTTCAATAGCCCTGCTGCCGACCTTTATCCACGAATTGGCCCCTTTTACAGCCCTGCTGGTTACATCATTAAACAGCAGCAGTGCAACACTGGCCCAATAGATTATCGGTGAGAAGTGCCGCAAAGTACCGTACCCCGTAAATATCAAAAATGCCACCAGGCCCAGGCCCAACGCTGCCCAAATCAGCTGATATTTTACAAAATATATTCCTGATGCCGTATGGGTTGTACTGTATATATTAAGAGCTCCAAAGCCTATAACAAGAATCATGGCAATCAGCAGCACCCAGTCAAGGTGCTTCATGTCCCTCTTCTCATTAGTTCCCCAAATCATTTACTTCACCTCTTGTCGAAATTTGTAGTTTTGTCATTCTTAATAATATACTCTTTGTCCACTCATTGCAATGAATTATGGAAGGTAAATACGCCCATCCATGGTGCAATATGTACTGAGTCTGGAATAAAGCTTATATGAATCATTATTTGCCAGCTTTTATCGATTGAATTACAAAAGTTGTTATGCTATGTTATATTTAAGGAAATACTGTACAGAATATTTAATTGATCTGTTAGGATTGCATATGAACTTCTCCAATGAAAGGATATGAACTATGAAGAAATTATATAGATGCTGCTTGTTATTGCTCACCGCAGCTTTGTTGCTTAGCGGTTGCAAAAAATCTTCCGTTACCTCTGCCACCGCCGATGCAGGCGGTTCTCAAGTGACTACCGCAAAGGCTTACCAGTCCGGTTCCGATTCAGGCAGTTCCATAAATGCCTCCGGTTTTAATCCAGCAACCCCGGGTTTACCAGTAAAGGCCTCATCTATAGTTGTCAGCGGAGGTATTATATATTACTGCAATTGGTCTGATGGTGACAAGCTATACAAAATCAATGCTAATGGTACCGGTAAACAGAAGCTCAGCGACGATGCCGCTTCAGCGCTAATTTTGTCCAATGATACAATATATTATTCCAATGAGTCCGATTATCTCAAGCTGTATTCAATAAATATTGATGGTACCGGTAAACAGAAGCTTTTTGATGAAAAGGTATCAAATATGATTCTGATGGACAGTTATTTATATTTTATAGATTCCTCGGATAAAATTGCGGCCCTTGATACCAGCAGTGGGGTCAAAACCCCTTTAAATATCAATTCCAGATATTTTGATACCGATGGGAATCAAATTTTTTTTGAAGATTTCGATGGCAGCCAGTCGTCTTTCAATGCCGCCAATCTGGATGGCACCAATTCTCTGAAAATAAACGATGATGCCCCGCTTGGAATCGTATCTGATCAGGGTATTCTGTATTATATAAACACTCGGGACGGCAGCAGGATATATAAGATTTCCCAGGATGGCACCGGTAAAACAAAGCTTAACGATTCAGAGTCATCAAATATAGAGATAGACAGTGGATGGATCTACTATATAAATCATTCCGACTTTGAAAAGCTTTATAAGATAAAGCTTGACGGGAGCGGCAATGTGAAGCTCAGTGACGAGGACTTTATTAAATCCTTTGCCGTAGCCGGCAACTTTGTTTACTTTGATAAGAATACGGAAATTCAACATCCAATCTACAAAGTCAACAAGTAGCATGACAAGTTCCCTTCCGAACGGCGTAAAATAAGGAGTACAGCCCTGCTGTACTCCTTTGTCAGCTTTATTGCAGCTTTTTCAGAATTCCTCATAATCTCCCCGGAGGTACTTAATCTCATATGGCTCCACCAGCTATTTTTTGTCATATTCCAGTAATTAATTCAATAAAACTCTATGTTTACTCCCCTATCCAACACGATAAAACGTTCATTTCAACTGTGTTTCACCCTCTCGTGTTATATATCTTCATCAGCTTTGTCAAGTTACCTTGGTTATCTGTAAATATTTTCTCAAATCTAATATATTTATGCCAATTATGTGATAAAATGTTGGTGGGTGATAAAAATGAGAAAGAAATTGTATTTCTATGTATCTTCTACAATAATAATTCTTTCATTGAGTATTTCCGGCTGTGCCCTTAAGAGCGTCAGCACGGCAGGTACGGTACAGACAGGCTCTACGGTTAAATCTCAGGATAAAACGGTAGCATATGTTGATACCGAACAACCCGATTCCGCTGTTAACGAGGTTTCCCAGATGCAGCAAAATGTCGATAATGAGCATGGAAATCCCGTCGCCACTCCCGAACCTCCAGGCTATGGTGAGTTAAATGATACTAAAACTGGGACAAGCCAAGTAGTTGTGGACAAGCCTTTGGCTCCCAAAGAAGTTTTTCTCACCTTTGATGACGGCCCATCTGTGAATACACAAAAGATATTAAAAATACTTAATGATAAAGGTGTTAAGGCTTCCTTCTTTGTGCTGGGCAGGAATGCAGAGAGATATCCTGACCTGATTAAAGCTGAAAATGAAGCCGGTATGGCTATACTCAACCACAGCTATTCACATGACTACTCCATGTATAAAAGTGTTGATATCTGTATGGAGGACTTTAGCAAAAGCGAAAAAATTCTTAACGAGATACTTGGGACTCACTCCTCCAATTTTATCCGCTTTCCGGGAGGGTCAGACAACAAGGTATCCAATGCAAATACCATGAAGGATATAAGAGACACCTTTGTAAGCAAGGGCATGGCTTATGTAGATTGGAATATAAGCTCTGCCGATGCTGCCGCCGCCCTTGTACCTTCGGAAACAATCAAAAGCAATGTTATAAATCAGTTATCCCACAAAAGCTTTGGAGTTGTATTGATGCATGATGCTGGGGCTAAAACCACCACTGTAGATGCTCTTCCTGAAATAGTCGATCATCTGATTGCACAGGGCTTTGTGTTCAGAACCTTTAATGACCTGACTCCTGCTGAAGAAAAGGAAATGATAAAAACCAGAATAGTTGACCGGGGTGCAAGCGAACGGTTAGCTCATCCTTAATCTAAAGATAAGTCGCAAGCTAATAATTGATTTTCCGGCAGTACCTCCATGGTACTGCTTTTTGTTTAATTTATCCTTTTCTTTGGTTCACCTTTTCAACTTTACTGCATATGATAGTAATGCGAAATTTTGGGCAGTTAACTCCATAATTGTATTAATCACCTGAGATGAAGAATTTCTTTTAGACAGCAGGGCAAAAGTCGTTGACGCGTTGATATTTCATTGCCGAAAAATTTGAAGAAATTTTACATCCTGAGAATTC
>JAUZPH010000199.1 GCA_030706065.1 Bacillota bacterium
CTATTGATGTGAATCCAGATAGTTTTTTAAATTTGTAAAGTTTTGTTTATGGACTTGAGCTGATTCATTAAATAAATTCTTAAGCTGAGTGTCTCCACATTGGCTCGCATATTCCGAGAACTTCTTATTCATTAGTGATTCATAACCTATCTGATCACTTAATACCTTAAGATTTGGAGTCTCAAGCTGCTTGTTGTTGCCGTTAGCCATATTAGTACCTCCTATTTATTATTTATGGACAAGTACTCTGGTTGTAATTGCCACTTAATAATTTGTTCGGATTTATTATTTACATTTTACATTTAATTTTATTCAGGATACTTCATTATTGAGATACAGAAATTTTCTTACAAAATCTCTGTACTAATATCGACTATAACTGCTTCCGTACTGTTCTCAATATGATTAATTACCTTTTGAATAACACTGTCTCCATGAGAGGTGCTGTTGCTGACGCAGGCCACTCCGAGGACAATGGAATTATGAATGTCCATGTCTTCAATTTCACTTATAGAAACATTAAATTTATTATGTACTTTATCAATTATACTATTTACGACCATCCTCTTTTCCTTTAGTGAGTGGCACCAGTCAGCAATCATAGCAATTCTGCAGGTTGCTATAATCATTCCTATCCCTCCTTCAAGCTTAATCAATAAAAAAACAAAAACTTGGTATTTCTAAATTTAATTTTACCTCTTTCCTGCATAATTTTATTCACCCAAAACTATTTAAATTTCTATGAACACTTTTAATATTGCCTCATTTGCTTTATTATATATATGAATAGAAGAGTAAAATAGAAAGTATATTACCTATTTTTGCCGCTTACAATGTACCAGTGAATTAGTTTATGATAGTGGACTTTGGAATAGAATACTGACTTTCTATATAGCTGAAAGGAGATAAAAATGAAAGTATTATATTATGATTGTTTTGCAGGAATCAGCGGAGATATGAATATAGGTGCACTGCTGGATTTAGGCGTGCCAATGGACTATTTAAGTTCCGAACTTAAAAAGTTGAATTTGGATCATGAATATGTAATAGAGGCCAATACTGGCGAAAAAATGGGGATTCACGGAACCAAATTCAATGTAAAGTATGAACATATTCACCATGAACACAGACATTTTTCAGATATTTCCACCCTTATTTTAAATTCAACCTTATCTGAAAAAGTGAAAGATCTCAGCCTGAAGATATTCAAAAGGGTAGCTGAGGCAGAGGCTAAAATACATAACAGTACGGTAGATGAGGTTCATTTTCACGAAGTTGGTGCAGTGGATTCCATAATCGATATAGTAGGCACTGCTATCTGTGTGGAATATCTTAATGTTGAAAAGATATATTCATCCCCGGTGGAGCTTGGCGGAGGCTTTGTAAAGTGCGCTCATGGAGTGATTCCTGTACCTGCTCCTGCAACACTGGAAATTATTAAAAATATTCCTGTAGGGTTAGGTAAGGTAATGCACGAGGCTACAACTCCAACCGGTGCTGCTATAATAGCTGAGCTTTCCAATGAATTCAAGTACCCCACCAGAATCAGTATACAGAAAACAGGATATGGAATTGGTGGAAGAGATGTAGAAATCCCAAATGTATTAAGAGTCATATTAGGTGATGCGTAAATAGTGAGGTTGATGACAATGGATCAAGAAACGCTGATGAATTTACTTAAAGCGGTGAAAAGTGGAAGCAGTTCCGTTGATGAGGCATATGAGACCCTGAAGGAGCTGCCATATAAGGATTTGGGCTATGCAAAGATAGATAACCATAGAGAGCTCAGAGTCGGGTTCCCGGAAATAGTATATTGTGCCGGTAAGACTCCGGAACAGGTGAGGGGAATTGTAGAATACATGCTTCAAAAGGATTGCAGCATTCTGGGCACCAGAGCCAGTAAAGAAGTATATGAAGCGGTACAAAACGTTTATGAAGCAGTGGAATATAATGAAACTGCAAGAACCATTACAATCAGGAAAAATAATATCAAACTGACAGAATCATATATAGCTGTAGTTTCCGCCGGTACCTCGGACCTTCCGGTAGTTGAAGAAGCCGCAGTGACTGCCGAGGTTTTCGGAAACCGCGTTGAAAGAATAGTTGACGTCGGTGTTGCGGGAATCCACAGGCTGTTCAATAAGCTTGACATTATCCGTGGTGCCAAGGTAGTTATAGTAGTAGCCGGTATGGAGGGTGCGCTGGCCAGTGTGGTTGGGGGACTTGTAGATAAGCCCGTTATTGCCGTACCCACAAGCGTAGGTTACGGTGCGAATTTCGGAGGTCTATCTGCTCTTCTATGCATGCTGAACAGCTGTTCCAGTGGAGTGAGTGTGGTAAATATTGACAATGGGTTTGGAGCCGGTTATCTGGCAAGCATGATAAACAAATTATAAATAATTTTGTGACAATTGAAATAAAAGGTTGACAAACCATGGTAGCATGGTGGTATAATTATACAAAGTTTAATACTTTAAGACATTTTTGGGGCTGATGTTATGGAATGTATTAAAAATATGCAATCTGGAACTAATTATATATATTATTTTAGCCGAAGCTATTATTATGACTTTGGCTTTTTCTGCTACAAAAAAATAGAGTAATATATATGGGTCCAAGTGTAAATAAGTATTTATAATTATGAAAGACTCATGTTGAGTCTTTTTTTTATTAAATTCAGAAGGAGTGAGGCTAATGGTAATAATAATGAAAAAGAATGCAAGTAAAGAGGATGTTGACAACATTAAGGGAAAAATTGAAAAATTGGGTTGCAAGGTTCATATGAGCCAGGGCGAAAGCTGCTGCATCCTAGGAGTTGTTGGAGATACAAGCAGCATTGATACAGGAATATTTGAAGTTGAAGAGTGCGTGGAAAAAGCTATGAGGGTACAGACCCCTTACAAGAGAGCCAGCAGGTTCTTTCATCCCTCCGATACTGTTATAGATGTCAAGGGAAAATTCATCGGCGGCAACAAACTGGCAGTCATAGCTGGACCCTGTGCCGTAGAAAGTGAGGAGCAGCTTCTGACTATAGCTCAGTCAGTTAAAGAATCCGGAGCAACATTCTTAAGGGGCGGAGCCTATAAGCCAAGGACCTCGCCATACAGTTTCCAGGGGCTCAAGGAGGAAGGCCTAAAACTTTTAAAAAAGGCGCATGACCTGACAGGTCTGCCGGTAGTTACGGAAATAATGGCACCTTATCAGATAGATACTGCCGTGCAGTACGTGGATATTATACAAATTGGTGCGAGAAACATGCAGAACTTTGACCTTCTAAAGGAAGTTGGAAAAACCGATAAGCCTGTTTTGCTGAAGAGGGGGCTTAGTGCCACTATTGAAGAACTGCTGATGGCTGCGGAATATATAATGTCAGAGGGAAATGAAAGAGTCATTCTGTGCGAGAGAGGGATTAGAACTTTTGAGACCTATACAAGGAATACTCTGGATTTGAGCGCGGTACTGGCTTTAAAGAAGCTCAGCCATCTTCCTGTAATAGTAGATCCAAGTCATGCCAGCGGAAAGTGGTGGATGGTAGAACCTCTATCAAAGGCAGCCATAGCAGTTGGTGCCGACGGTATAGCCGTAGAGGTGCATCACGAACCTGCTAATGCTCTAAGCGATGGAGAGCAGTCAATAAAACCTCAGAAGTTCGCCAATTTAATGAATTCTCTCAGGGAGCTTGCCAAAATAGAAAACAGGGAAATTCAGGAGTAGAGCTATGGGCTTTAGTGATTTTAACATTACAATTGTGGGGCTGGGACTTATTGGCGGTTCTTTTGCCAAGGCGATAAACAAGCTGAACCCTAAAAACATATGGGCTATCGACAGAGACAATAATGTACTTTTGAAAGCTGCAGAAGATGGAGTGATTACTGGGGGATTTACAAGCCCTCAGGAGGTTCTGTCTAAAAGTGATATAGTAATTTTAGCATTATATCCTAAGGATACAATTAATTTTGTACTGGAAAATATGGCGCATTTTAAGAGCAGATGCCTTATAACGGACACCTGCGGAATCAAGAAGGATATTGTGAGTATCATCAATGGGGCAATCAGAAAGGACCTGGAGTTTATCGGCGGGCATCCCATGGCGGGGAAGGAGGCTTCCGGTTTTGGCAGTGCAGATGGAACATTATTCAATAATGCAAATTATTTTATAACTCCGACGGGCTGCAGTACTGAAAAAAATATAGATATATTGACGAATCTTGCTTCAGAGATTGGTTGTAAAAGGGTTATTTCAGTAACTCCGGAAGAACACGACAGTATCATTGCATATACAAGCCATCTGCCGCATATTTTAGCCGTTTCCCTTATGAACTGCCTTAATACAAGTGGAGACCTGAACTGCCTCATTGGAGGAAGCTTTAAGGATGCCACCCGTGTAGCCAATATCAACAGTGATTTATGGGTAGAACTCATAAAAAGCAACAAAGAAAATGTTTTAAATACTCTGGATAACTTTGTAAGTCATTTGAGCAGTCTCAGGTCCGCTGTGTTTAGAGAAGATGAAAGTACTCTGTGGGAGGAATTCAACAGGTCTAAACAAAAAAGAAGGGAGATAGAATAGTTGCAGCAGATTAAAATGAATTTACCCGGGCACGAATATAACTTGTTTATAGAGAGAGGGCTTATCAAGGCTTCTTCAGTTATCATATGTGAATTGTTCAAATGTAAAAAGATAGTTATAGTTTCAGATAAAAATGTATTCGGAATTTATGGAAAGACAGTAGTTGAAGATTTGATGGTTCATGGCTATGAGGTTCACACTGTAATCCTGGATCCTGGTGAGGAAAGCAAGAGTATTGAAAACCTTCAATATATATATGACAAATTGCTGGGGTATTCCGCAAACAGAGATACTGTCCTAACTGCTCTCGGAGGAGGAGTTGTGGGAGATATCACAGGTTTTGTCGCATCAACCTTTTTAAGAGGAGTAAGGTATATACAAATACCAACCTCAGTGGTTTCACAGGTAGACAGCAGTATCGGCGGGAAGGTGGCTGTCAATCTGAAGAGAGGGAAAAATCTAATTGGAAGCTTCTATCATCCTTCTGCTGTAATCATTGATCCGGAAGTGTTAAATACTTTGGATGAACGTTACTTTTATGATGGTATGGCAGAGGTGATAAAATACGGAATCATAAGAGATGAAGAATTATTTTCAAATCTGGAGGGATACAAGAACAAGAATGATATCTTGGCTAATATCGAATATATAATCTCCCGCTGCTGTGATATTAAAAAAGAAATTGTGGAGAAGGACGAGAAGGATACCGGTGAAAGGATGCTGCTGAACTTCGGACATACAATAGGGCACGGTCTCGAAGCCTATTATGATTACAAGCGGTATACCCATGGTGAAGCCGTGGCTGTCGGTATGTGTGAAATCTCTCGGATTGGCGAACAATTAGGTTTGATTAAAAAGGGAACCAAAGACAGAGTGAAAGAAATATTAGAGCAGTTTCACCTTCCTTTCAGAATTGAGGGTGCAGATGTGGAAAAACTTATTAACATCATGAAAAATGATAAAAAATCCTTTGACAGTGGTCTAAATTTTATTTTGATAAGAAAGATAGGAGATGCTTATATAGACAAACTGGATTTGAATGATGTAAAAAGATTGTTGATTGCCAAGGAGGACAGGAATGGAATCAATAAAAATTAATGCCGGAGGCTTTTTAAAAGGCGAAGCGAAAATACCTTCTTCAAAAAGTATTGGACACAGGGCACTTATATGTGCTTCACTCTCTGAAGGTATCAGTCGTATTACCAATGTGGACCTTTCCCGAGATATATTTGCCACCTGTGAGGTGTTAAGAAATCTAGGAGTTCAAATATCAATAGATGATAATGAAATAACTGTTAAGGGCAGCGGCAAGATAGTTTACTCCGGTGAGGAATTATTTTGTGATGAAAGCGGTTCTACCTTGAGATTTCTTATTCCACTGGCACTGTTACAAGGAAATGAAGTTGCTTTTAATGGCAGAGGTAAGCTTGTTGAAAGACCACTCACTCCTTATTACGATATTTTTACAGATAAGGGGATCAAGTTTAGAAATAATATGAGTCAACTTCCATTGGCCTTGGAAGGGAGGTTAATACCTGGAAACTACAGGATACCCGGTGGAGTAAGTTCTCAGTTTATCAGCGGACTATTGTTTGCACTTCCTCTTCTGGAGGGGAATTCCCTTTTGGAAATAGAAGGTGTTTTGGAGTCTAAGCCATATATAGATTTGACACTAGATACTCTCAAGGCTTTTGGTATAAATATTAATAACAATAATTACCGTACTTTTGAGATAAGTGGAAATCAGAAATATAGGGCAAGGAATTATTCCGTTGAAGGTGATTATTCTCAAGCTGCATTTTTTATAGCTGCAGGAGTGATGAATGGATTTATACGATGTAGCAATCTTAATCCTGTATCCCTGCAGGGAGATAAGGCTGTTATTGAAATTGTAAAAGCAATGGGCGGAGATA
The DNA here is from genome assembly GCA_030706065.1 of Bacillota bacterium. Classification (GTDB taxonomy): domain Bacteria; phylum Bacillota; class Clostridia; order Clostridiales; family Clostridiaceae; genus JAEZDX01. The sequence goes on from JAUZPH010000199.1 coordinate 6,484, forward strand.
TAGACATATTGGGAGACAAGTTGATTGTAAAAAAATCTAATTTGAAGGCTGTTAATATTGATGCATCTCAAATACCGGATCTTGTACCTATACTGACGGTTTTGGCAGCTGTAAGTCAAGGTGAAACATTAATTTATAATGCCTCAAGGCTTAGAATCAAGGAATGCGACAGACTTAAAGCCATTGCTGCCGAGTTAAACAAGATCGGGGCCCATATTATAGAAGAAACAGATTCTCTCAGAATCGAGGGAGTAGA
>JAUZPH010000002.1 GCA_030706065.1 Bacillota bacterium
GGAGCCTTTGTTGATGTAATGGGAGTGGATGGACTTCTCCATGTGTCTGAGATTTCCTGGGGAAGAGTTAATAAGCCTTCAGAAGTATTAAAGGTTGGAGCTACTGTAAAGGTTAAAATTATAGACATTGACAAGGAAAACAAGAAGATAACCTTAAGCATGAAGGCATTACAGGAGAATCCATGGAATAATGTTGAAATTAAATACCCTGTAGAAACCGTAGTTTTAGGAAAAATCGTAAGATTTGCCGATTTCGGAGCTTTTGTTGAACTTGAGCCTGGAGTGGATGCTTTGGTTCATATTTCGGAAATAAGCCACAAGAGAATTAATAAACCTTCAGAGGTTTTGGAAATAGGCCAACAGGTTAAAGCCAAGATACTGGATGTAAATGTGGAGAATAAGAAAATTGGATTGAGTATTAAAGCCGTTGAATAACTCGTATTGACTCGGAAATTTATTGTTTAATTTATCGCGTAGGTCGAATACAAAAGATTTAAATTTCCGAATCTTTTAAAACAGACAACTTTTAAAATGAAGCGTGTTTTTAGCACGCTTCAATTTATGTTTACGCCAGAGTCTTCACCTAAAGAGTATTTTGAGTATTATTTGATTTCCCAAATAATATAATAAAGTAGTATTCGATAGGGGGAGTCATATGTCAAGAATTAATCATAACATTGATATAGTAGACGAAAAAGAAAGGGTTATGATTGTAAGTGTTCTGAAGGAATATAATATTTCCATTAATGATATTCTAAGGCTTAGAAGTGCATATAAGATCGACAGCAGCGCAGGTACCTATTTTGTCAAAAGAATGCGCCACGGCATTGATAAGGCAAGAAACGGGTGTATCTTCGTGGAAGCCCTGAATCATGCCGGATTTTTGAATACTGCCAAATATCTTCGAACTGTGGATGGCAACTTTTTTGTGAGGTATGGAAAATATATCTTTTACGTCACATCCTGGATAGATGGACATGAAGCAGAACTTGAGGACATGAGGGAGACTGTCAACTGTGTCAAGCTGCTGGCTAAATTTCATGTGGCAGCGGCCTCTATTGATACAAGCGCATTAAAAGTTAAAAACAATCTTAAAAACTGGCCCAAAATATTTACTGATCAGCTCTCTGATCTTGAAAGATATCGCAATTGTATAAATAGGAAGAAAATCAGGAATCAATTTGATAATACTTATCTGGACTTGATTGATTTTTATTATAACAGGGGAGTAACGGCTCTATCCGTACTGAATAGCTCAAACTATCATATCTTATCAAGAGAGGCCAGAGCTCATAGAACAATATGTCATGATAGTTTCTACTATCAAAATATTATGAAAACTCAGGATGATTATTACTTGATAGATTTTGATTCCATAATAATTGACCTCTATGTTGTGGATCTTGGAAAGTTTATCCGGCGACTGATGTACAGAAAAAGTTATCAATGGGATTTTCAAAAGGCTAAATACCTTTTGGAGGAATATTCAAAGATTAAACCTGTAACCAGGGAAGACATGGATATAGTACTGGCATTACTTGTATTCCCACAGAAGTTTTGGAAGCTTGGCAGAAAAAGGTATATTAAGAGAAAAAACTGGAGTGAAGCCAAGTATATGAGAAAATTAAACAAACTGATGAAATTTAATAAAGAAGAACAGGAATTCATAAGTGAGTTTATAGATTATATCAATTCATCAAAGACAATAAATGAATAGAAATCCTCCACTTAATAATTAATTGATGAGGTTGTTTATGTATAAGTCTGAAAGGTTACAAATAGCTACAATAAATGAGCTATCACGATTAAATTCAAAAAGACTTACCTTTAATCTTTTAAATGAAGACTTCTCCAAATACTATAGAAAGTCTAATTTCTTTGGCAGGTATTTGTTAAGAAGACAGGTACGCCTGCTAACCTATAATTCACAATACATAGGATATCTATGGTACTCAAAGATTGGTACAAAAAAAGGTGTATACTGTATTAACGCATTATATGTTGATAAAGAATATATCGATAAGGAAGTCTATAAACTTTTTTGCGATTTTAATGGAGGTTCCATAGTATATTTTGACTGTAAAATGACAGAGACAAGTTCTTCTCTTTTAGAAAGCATTGGGTTTATCAGGAAGAATGGCACCTATGAATTGACGAAAACCATAAACATGAAGGAGAATATTGAAAACAGCGGTTTAAAGTTTATAACCTTTAGAAGAGGAAGACATGAGAAATTAAGATGTGATATTCAGAACGAAATATTCAGGAACAGCCAGCGAGAGCCACTTTCTGTTCAGGATATCTATCTGGACGAAATGCAGGAATATTATGTAAACGATTGGTGTATATTTCTTCAATCTGAGGGCAAGATAGTTGGTTACGGGCAGATTATAATGAGTAACTATAAACCACTTATTGTTAACTTCGGAGTTAAGGATGGATACCGTCATAGAGGTTTTGGAGATATTCTTCTCTGCTACCTCATAAATATTCTTTTTGATGCTGGTCATAAAGAGGTAAGGATAAAAGTCAGTACAACGAACCTACCGGCATATAACTTATACAGAAAAAAAGGATTTAATGTAGTAGATGAATATTACACCTGGATTCGAACCTTTTAGATTGTATTCTCTATAATGAAAAGGGCTGTTAAATTTAACGCCCTTTAAAATTTTTTCTTTATTCCATGGTTATAGTTTCGCTTGGAATATATGCGGTTTTTGAATTTATCATACTCTCTGCCTTTACCTTCTCAAAATAGCCTCTATCGTAAATGGTATCATACAAGAGTGACTCGTCTTTTTCTTTTTCCTTAACCTTGGCATCGTACATAACATTTTCCTCCTTGCCTTGAATGGAAAGTAATAGCCTTGTTTTATATCCCTCGTAACTAGTGTGCACTTAAACAGCATAAATTAACTTGTACTTCTGTTTCTTTATATTTTTCTCATATTAGGTTCCTTTTATTCACATGATACTTAGGATTAAAAATATTCACTCCTAATAAAAAAAACTTTCAAAATCAAGCTAAATTTTATATAATTAACTGTGTAGATTCATGCCATAAATTATGATAGTAGCATGTATACTATTGATTGATACTGTAACATTTTCTGTAAAACAAATTGCTCCTGGGGAAACAGGGGATAGAAGGAGAAATTAACAATATGTCAGACAGCAAAGTTTTAAGATATTATATAGAAACCTGGGGCTGCCAGATGAACGAAGAGGATTCCGAAAAACTCTCCGGTATGCTTAAGAATATAGGCTATACAAGCACAGACATAAGGGATGATGCGGATATTATTATGTTTAATACCTGCTGTGTCAGAGAAAATGCCGAACTGAAGGTTTTCGGCAATCTTGGAGCCCTTAAGAAGCGGAAGGAGGAAAATCCCGACCTTGTCATAGCCTTATGCGGATGCATGATGCAGCAGAAGGATATGGCTGAGAACGTAATTAAAAAGTATCCCTTTGTGGATATAATATTTGGAACGCATAATTCCTATAAGTTTCCCGAATATCTCAACCGAGTAAAACAGGAAGGTAAATCAGTAATGGAGATATTCGATAAGGAAGACGGAATTGTAGAGGGGATACCTGTAGATAGAAGGAATGATATAAAAGCCTTTGTTACCATAATGTACGGCTGCAATAACTTCTGTACCTATTGCGTAGTCCCCTATGTGAGAGGGCGGGAAAGAAGCAGGCAACCGGAGGAAATAATCAATGAAATCAAGGAACTGGTGAGCAGGGGATATAAAGAAGTTACTCTTCTTGGGCAAAATGTCAATTCCTACGGCAAGGGGCTCAACGGGGATATGAACTTTGCAAAGCTTCTAAGAATGGTTAATGAGATTGAGGGGCTGGAGAGAATCAGATTTATGACCTCTCATCCGAAGGACCTGAGTGATGAAGTAATCTATGCTGTGAGAGATTGCAAAAAAATATGTGAGCAGATTCATCTTCCGGTTCAGAGCGGTTCTTCAAGGATACTTAAAGTAATGAACAGATCCTATGACAAAGAAAAGTATCTTGAACTCATAAGAAAGATAAAAAGAGAAATTCCAGATGTGGCTCTTACTACAGATATAATTGTAGGCTTTCCGGGTGAAACAGAAGAGGACTTTATAGATACACTTGAGCTTGTTAAAGAGGTAGAGTATGATTCAGCCTTCACCTTTATATATTCTAGAAGAAAATACACGCCGGCTGATAAAATGGAAGAGCAGGTAGATGACAAAGTGAAGCATGAGAGATTCAACCGGCTTATAGAAGCTGTGAATGAGGCCAGTGCAAAGAAAAACAAGGAATATCAAGATAGAATTATAGAGGTACTGGTGGAAGGAAAGAGCAAGAACGATGAGTCAAAACTCATGGGCAGAACCAGAACCGGTAAGTTAGTTAACTTCACTGGTACTGAAGATTCTATCGGTAAAATAGTAAATGTCAAAATTACCGAGGCCATGACCTTTTCACTGAATGGTAAAACCGTATAACCAACCCAGAGGCTCGTATAGAGCCTCTATCATTAGGAGGGGACGAAAATGGCATTAACTCCCATGATGCAGCAGTACATACAGATTAAAGAGAAATATAAAGATTGTATCCTGTTTTTCCGTCTTGGCGACTTTTATGAGATGTTTTTTGAAGATGCAGAGGTGGCATCCAGGGAACTTGAACTTGTTCTCACAGGCAGAGACTGCGGCTTGGAGGAAAGGGCTCCTATGTGCGGAATTCCCTATCATGCTGCAAACAATTATATAAGCAGACTCGTAGCTAAAGGATATAAGATTGCCATCTGTGAACAGATGGAGGATCCAGCCCTGGCCAAAGGAATAGTAAAAAGGGATATAATCAAGATAGTAACACCAGGTACCTTTACTGATTCATTCTTCCTTGAAGATAATAAAAACAACTATATTTTAAGTATATATTCTGATACAGTTTCTCTAAAGTGTGGTTTATGCTTCACAGATATCTCAACCGGTGAATTTTATTCAACATCCTTTGACCTGAACTATTCGCTTATAGCAGATGAGATATATAAATTTTCTCCACGTGAAATTATCCTGCAGGAATCCTTTGATAGAAAAAATTTGGATGAAATTATCGATAAAATGAATTTAACTCTTACCGTGAAGGCGGATGAGTATTTCCTGCACAATTCAGATAATAATCTGAAGTATCAGTTTGAAGGGATAGAGCTTGAAAAATATGATTTCTATACGCTGTATTCTGCGAATTGTCTGTTAAATTACATCTATGAAACACAAAAGGTCTCCCTTTCCAATATTAACAACCTGGAATATTATCAGGTAGTTGATTATATGAGCATGGACATCAACTCCCGCAGAAATCTGGAGCTTACAGAGAACATCAGGGATAAATCCAAGAAGGGTTCACTTTTATGGGTTTTGGATAAGACGAATACCTCTATGGGAAGCAGAATGCTGAGAAAATGGGTAGAACAGCCCCTTATCAATCAGAGCACTATCAAGGAACGACTGGACGCAGTGGAAGAACTAAGCAATAATTTTGGAGCACTTTCAGAGCTGAAGGACAGCTTAAAGAATGTCTATGATACAGAAAGAATATCCGGGAAGGTTTCCTCCCAGAGTATAAATGCGAAGGAAATGCTTTCTCTAAAGAATTCCATTGAAAATATACCAAAATTAAAGGAACTACTCTTTCCATGCAGTAGCAGCAGGCTCAAATTCATTTATGAAAATATAGATGAACTTCAAGATATTTATCATATCCTGGAAAGCTCCATTTTGGAAAATCCATCTCTATCGGTAAAAGAAGGTAACATAATTAAGGATGGATATAATGCCGAGATAGATGAGTTAAGAAAGGCTAAGGCCCACGGCAAAGAATGGATTGCAACTCTTGAAACCAATGAAAGGGAAGTAACGGGTATCAGATCCCTCAAAGTAGGCTATAATAAGGTTTTCGGATATTATGTAGAAATAAGTAAGGCAAATTATTCACTTATCCCTGATGGACGCTATATAAGGAAACAGACCCTCTCCAACGCCGAGAGATTTGTAACTCAGGAGCTCAAGGAGATGGAAGAGAAGATTCTGGGGGCGGAGGAAAAACTCTATAACCTGGAATATGGGGTATTTGTGGAAATAAGAAGCGAAGTGGAAAAAGTTATTGACAGGCTAAAAAAGAGTTCCCGATTGATTTCGGAGTTGGACTGTCTGGTCTCTCTTTCAGAGGTGGCACTTCAAAACAACTATACCAAGCCGGTCATAAACAAGGATGGCATTATTAAGATAACAGAAGGAAGGCACCCGGTAATCGAAAAAGTTATACCGGAAGGTACCTTTATAAGTAATGACACCTTCCTTGATAATAAGGACGATATGATGCTGCTTATAACCGGACCTAACATGGCAGGAAAGTCCACTTATATGAGACAGATTGCACTCATTACACTTATGGCTCAAGTCGGGAGTTTTGTGCCGGCAAAACGGGCTGAGATAAGTATCTGTGACCGTATATTTACAAGAATCGGAGCCTCTGATGACCTCTCTTCAGGAAAGAGTACTTTCATGGTGGAAATGTCAGAGGTGGCAAATATACTCACAAATGCTACAAGTGAAAGCCTGGTCCTTTTGGATGAGGTTGGCAGGGGAACAAGCACCTATGACGGGCTAAGTATAGCCTGGGCAGTCATTGAGTATATGTGCAGAGAGTCAAAACTAAAATGTAAGACCCTGTTTGCTACTCACTATCATGAATTGACAAGGCTTGAAGGTAAAATACAAGGAGTCAAGAATTACTGTGTTTCAGTTAAGGAAATAGGTAATGAAATTGTATTCCTTAGAAAGATAATCAAGGGCGGTGCAGATGAATCCTATGGTATCGAAGTAGCAAAGCTTGCAGGGTTACCTCAGGAAGTAATAAACCGCGCAAAGGAAATTTTAGGGGACTTGGAAAAAGGAAAGGACCTGGAGGAGGCAGCCGCTACATCTGTAAGAGACAGCGGAAAGAAGAAAGAACATGCAAAGAAACAAATAAACAACACAGAGACTATGCAGCTTAATTTCATGGACATGGGGAAGGATGCTTTTATCAACGAAATTAAGACAATAGATATACTGAATATAACACCGATGGAGGCCTTTAATAAGCTTTATGAAGTTATTAAGAAGGCTAAGTCCATATGAGTAGAGGGTGGTTAACATTAAAAGAATATCTGTCCTAAGCGAAGAAACAAGCAATAAGATTGCCGCAGGGGAAGTGGTTGAAAAACCATTCTCCGTGGTAAAAGAGCTTATTGAGAACAGCGTAGATGCCGGAACAAAAAATCTTGTGGTGGAAATAGAGGAGGGAGGCCAGAAAAGGATATCCGTAATTGACGACGGATACGGGATACACCCCGATGATATCACTAAAGCCTTTCTACCCCATGCCACCAGCAAGATTCAGGATATCGACGATATTTTCAGAATAAATACCTTTGGCTTTAGAGGGGAGGCTCTTGCCAGTATTGCCTCTGTAGCAAAGGTCAGGCTGAAAAGCAGGGCTGAAGGCTTAGATATCGGAAGGGAAATTGAAGTAAACGGAGGATTTGTGGAGAGTATAAAGGATACTGGAAGCAACACTGGTACCAGCATTGAAGTAAGAGACTTGTTCTATAATGTACCTGCAAGGCTTAAATTTTTAAAGTCGTCTTCCAAGGAAACGGCCTCCATTTCAGATATCGTCAGCAGGCTTGCCATTTGTAACAATGATGTATCCTTCAAGCTGATAAATAATGAAAAGAAGGTTCTTCAAACCTATGGAAACGGCAATTTAAAGGATGTGCTGCGGATAATCTACGGAAAGAACACCGTTGACAATTTAATTTATTTTGAAGGGCATACGGATACTGCCAGTGCTTTTGGATATGTTGGAAATGCCGAGTTAAGCAGAGGAAGCAGAAATCATCAATCCATATTTGTAAATAAGCGCTATATCAGAAGCAAGCTTATTACGGCTGCTGTAGAAAATGCTATGAAGTCCTTTCTTACCATCAATAAGTTCCCGTTTTTTGTTTTGTTCCTGGATATTTATCCGGAATTTATAGATGTCAATATACATCCGACAAAAGCGGAGGTCAAATTTAATGATGACAGGTCAGTTTTTAAGCTTGTGTTTGATGCTGTACATAGAGGTATGAGAGAGGCGCTAAAAGACAGCTTTATGATCTCCCCGGATGAAAATGAAGTATTCAGCCATGCAGTTGAAAAGCCTCCCCTTATTCAGGAACTGACCTTTGATAGCCTTGCATTACCCAATATTCCCAACAGGAATGAGGAAGTTGTTAATAATCTTCCAATAGATTTACTGCGGCAGCCCTCTACAAAACAGGAAGCTTCAGAACCACAAAAATTTACATATCCTGCGGAAAAAAATATGGAAGTATATTTAAATGAAGAAAATCCTACGGAGAAAAGTTTCGCTAAACTACCTCCTTTGAATTATATAGGTACCTTCTACAACACCTATATCATATGCGAGTTCGGTGATGAGTTGTATCTTTTGGATCAGCATGCTGCTCATGAAAGAGTACTTTTTGAAAAGTACAGGAAGGAAATTTCAAATGGTAAGGTTGTATCCCAGGTTTCCCTTGTGCCACTCATTGCTGAATTAACTATAGAAGATTATCTTACCTATACAGAATATGAAGATATTTTTAAGCAGGCTGGTTTTGAAATCGATGTATTTGGAGATAATACTATAAGAATAAGCGAAATTCCCTATATACTGGGTAAGCTGGATAATAAATCGCTGTTTATGGATATGTTGGATAGCCTGCGGAACTCCGGAAGATCCAATACAGTAGACATAAAATACGATAATATAGCGAGACTTGCCTGTAAGTCTGCTGTAAAGGCAAATCAAAAGCTTTCGCCGGAGGAGATAAAAAAGCTTATAGCGGATCTAAAGTTCTGTGAAAATCCTTTTAATTGTCCTCATGGCCGTCCTACTATTATCAAGATGAGCCTCTATGAACTGGAAAAAAGATTCAAAAGGATACAATAAAGATGTGTGAGTTTAAACCTTGACAAATTCACCGGAGAAAATATCGAATCTTCAACGATTTTTCCGGATGTAAAATTTCAACGAATTAGAGTTCAATTTAGAAGAAATTTTACATCCCAGATTAATTCAAATATAAACTCACACATCTATAACACATAAGTTTTATTATGTTAACCGGCAGGAGTATGTATATGAAAAAGAAGCTGATAGTAATAGGTGGGCCAACTGCTGTGGGAAAGACTTCCATATCAGTAAAACTGGCGAAAAGAATTAATGGCGAAATAATATCCGCAGATTCCATGCAGATATACAGGTATATGGATGTAGGTTCGGCGAAGGTTTCCAAAGAGGAAATGGATGGCGTACCTCATCATATGATTGATATTGTAGACCCTTGGGAAAGTTTCAGTGCCGCTGAATTTAAATGCAGGGCAGAAGCGCTTATTAATGATATCATAGGGAGAAACAATGTACCGATGCTGGTCGGCGGTACCGGGCTATACATCGATTCTGTTATATGCAACTACAATTTCACTGAGGCTGACAAGGATGAGGAATATAGAGGACAGCTGGAGGCTCTGGCCAGGGAAAAGGGGAATGAATTCGTTTTTAACATGTTAAAGGAAGTAGATCCCGATACCGTTTCAAAGCTGCATGCAAACAACCTCAAAAGGGTTATCCGGGCACTGGAAGTATATAAGCTTACAGGAAAACCATTCAGCGAATATCAAATGGAGGAAGTGGAGAAGTTTGACATTCCCTATGACCTATCTTATTATGTTTTGACTATGGATCGACAGGTTTTATATGACCGCATTAATATGAGGGTAGACATCATGCTGGAGGGCGGTTTGATTGAGGAGGTAATAAAGCTCAAGGATAGGGGTTGTACTGCCGAAATGCAGGCAATGAAGGGAATAGGCTATAAAGAACTGCTCTACTATCTGGATGGCAGGATTTCTCTTGAAGAGGCAGTGAATATGATAAAACAGGGGAGCAGAAATTACGCAAAGCGGCAGTTAACCTGGTTCAAAAAGGATCCACGGGTAATCTGGATAAACAAAGATGAGTTTCAGGATGAGGAGTGTATCCTGAATTATATGTTGAAAAATTATTTAGAATAAATAATTTTAGAGAAATAAAGGATTTTCAATAATTGTATAGAATAAAATAGTAAGATAAATTTGGAGGGTGAGTACTATGAATAAATCAACTAATAATTTGCAGGATATATTTTTGAACGGTGCCAGAAAGAACAGAATCCCTGTTACAATATATCTGACCAATGGTTTTCAGCTTAAAGGCTTTGTGAAGGGTTTTGACAGCTTCACTGTAGTACTTGACAGCGATGGAAAACAGATGATGATTTACAAGCATGCAATATCTACTATTACCCCAGCAAAAGTAATTCTTTTTAATAATCAAAGTGAAGAGGATATCGTTGAAGAATAAAAAGAATAGGTTATTTGCCTATTCTTTTTTTATGTGTTAATATGTTGTACTGGAGGGTGTTATTATGAATTTGCATATGAAAAATATTTTAAAGGACAAGTATCATATAAGTGATAAGGCACTGAACTTTCTGGAGAGTGCAGAAAGAGATGTTGAAGAGGAATTCAAATATTATGATGAAATAAGAGAGTATAATCAAGCAAAAGTACTCCTGGCATTTCAACAGGAAAGAATAAGTGATGCTCATTTTACAAATAGTACTGGATACGGCTACGGGGATATTGGACGAGACGCCTTGGACAAGGTGTATGCAAGTATCTTTAATTGTGAAAGCGCGCTGGTAAGGCCTCATTTTGTAAATGGAACCCATGCCATCGGTGCAGCCCTTTTCGGAAACCTGAGGCCTGGGGACACAATGCTTTCAATCTGCGGAGAGCCATACGATACACTTCACAATATCATAGGAATAAGCAGTAAAGAAAACATAGGCTCACTGAGGGAGTATGGCGTTAAATATAGACAAATAGACCTGATAGATGGGAATTTCAATTATGAGGAGATAAGAAAAACCATAGAAGCGGATCAGTCAATAAAGCTAGTTCACATTCAAAGGTCCACAGGCTATGGATGGAGAAAGTCTCTTCGGATTTGCCAGATAGAGAAAATTATAGACTTCGTGAAGAACCTCAATGGAAACCTCATATGTTTCGTGGATAATTGTTATGGTGAATTCATTGATACTAAAGAACCTACAGATGTAGGCGCAGACATTATCTGCGGCTCTCTTATAAAGAATATCGGGGGAGGAATAGCTCCTACCGGGGGATATGTAGCCGGAAGAAGAAAGTATGTAGAGCAGGCTTCCTACAGACTTACCATTCCGGGAATAGGAGGGGAATGTGGTTCTACTTTTGGAGTGATGAGGCTAATGTTCCAGGGACTGTTTCTTGCACCACATATATCTATAGAAGCTGTAAAAGGTGCCGTACTTTGTGCAAGAATTATGGAACTGGCTGGTTTCGAAGTACTGCCGGGCTTTAGAGATAAAAGGAGCGATATCATCCAGGCTATAAAATTCAACGATAAAGATAAGCTTATACGCTTCTGCAAGGGGATACAGAAGGGATCGCCTATCGATTCTTTTGTTGAGTGCGAGCCATGGGATATGCCTGGATATAATGACCAGATAATTATGGCTGCGGGGGCTTTTGTGCAGGGCGCTTCAATTGAGCTGTCGGCAGATGCGCCGATAAGAGAACCATATATAGCATATCTTCAGGGTGGTCTAACTTTAGAGCATGTTAAGATAGGACTAATGATATCATTAACAGATATTCTGTAATCATTAATACAAAGAAAAAAGCTGCTTATAAAGGCAGCTTTTTTAATATGTTCTGTATAAACCGACGAGCCTTCCTAGAATTTTGCAATCCTGAACAATGATTGCGTCCATGGTTTTGTTTTCTGGCTGCAATCTTATGTGGTCTTTCTCCTTAAAGAATCTCTTTATAGTTGCCTCATTTTCAATTAAAGCAACAATAATTTCTCCGTTGGAAGCAGCATCTGTTTTTTCTATAATGGCCATATCTCCATCCAAAATACCTGCTTCTATCATGCTTTCTCCCTTTACATTCAATATAAAAAGCTCATTAGTGTTTTTTATATAATTTAAAGGGATGCTGAAGGTATCTTCAATATTCTCAACAGCTAGGATGGGCATGCCTGCGGTAACCTTGCCAACAATAGGAATATCAATCATTTCTCTTTTAAGGTGGGCTAATTCGCTAATTTCCAGAGCCCTTGGCTTTGTCGGGTCTCTCTTGATTAATCCCTTCTTTTCAAGCCTCTTTAAATGCCCATGAACCGTTGAAGTAGATTTTAAGGCTACAGCTTCACATATCTCTCTAACAGAAGGGGGATAACCCTTATCTTCAGTATATTTCTTAAGGAACTCATAAACTTCTTTTTGTTTGCTACTTTTTATTTCGGACATAGCTTATTACACCTCTCTATCACCTTGATTATAGCATAAAGCTCCATAAATATCAAACTTATGTTCTATTAAATAATCATAGACATATTCGCAAATAATTATTCAATGTTGAAAATTCATATTTGTTTTATTATAATGAAATAGTCGAATTTGTTAAATCTATTCAAGAAAGAGGTAATACTAATGAGTGAAATGTGCATATTTTCTTCAAATAAAGTATGTGATGACTGTGGAGAATGTGACAGGTGTGATCTGGATACTTCAAAGACCTGCAATAGCTGCGGCAATTGTTTGAAAACTAGTAGAAATGAATATGAAAAAGTAATAATTGATGAAATAGATGAAGTTGAGGATGATGAATTTCTTGAAATCGAACCTGAGAAGGTGGATGAATACGAGGAAGAGGGGTCAAGCGAAGAGCTGCTTGAGGATATAGAGGGACTTGCAGAACTCATAAACATACCGGAAAACGAAGTGCTTGAAGAGGTTTATCCAGGCTTTTTTACTTATAGAAAGGAAGAAAAAGGAATGCAGTAAAAAAACGCATTCCTTTTTTATTCTATAAATCGTTGAGCGGATTGGCGCTGACAGCTTCACGCAGCTTGTCATCATCAACATGGGTATAAATCTGAGTTGTAGAAATGCTTTCGTGACCCAGTATCTTCTGAAGGCTTCTGATATCCACATTCCCATGCTTGTACATTAAAGTGGCAGCGGTATGCCTAAGTTTATGGGGAGTATATTTAGACTTGTCCAATCCAGCCACACCGATATATTTCTTTACTATAAGCTCGACGGTGCGTTTATTTATTCTGCACTTCCTTTCACTGATGATAAGGGCATCCTTATATTCCTCTAGAATTTCCATTGCATTTCTTTCGCGCAGATATTCCGATATAGCCTTTAAGCAGGCACGGTTTAAATAGATTGTACGCTCTTTATTGCCTTTTCCGATGACGGTAAGGGTATCTTCCTTAATCTTAGAAATATTGATGCTGCAGAGCTCTGAGAGACGCAGGCCGCAGTTTAAAAAGAGGGTAATGATACAGAAATCTCGTTTGGGATGTTTGTCACTTTCATCAATAGAATTTATAAGCTCTTTACTTTCCTCAAGAGTAAGGTAAACCGGATTTCTTTTACTGATTTTAGGTGTCTCCAAATCCGAAGCAGGGTTTTCATACAAAACTTTCGTCTTTGTATACAAATATCTGAAGAAAGCTCTTATGGCAGCTACCTTTCGTGCCCTCGCATAGGAGCTGTTGTTTCTCTGATTTTCAACGTAAGACAAGAAAGCATAAATATCAGTTAGTTTAATACTTCTGATAAAATCATCATCAATATCCAGTAATTTTATCTCTTCAAACAAGGTACCGGAAGGGGTAAGGTCTCTATAAAGCTTTAAGAATCTAAAGAACATGACCAGGTCAAATTTATACCCAACTACTGTATTAATTGATTTTCCTCTTATTACGTTTAAATAGCTTAAAAATTCCTGAAGACGGGAGGGGATTAGGGTGTCATTAATAAAGGCCTTGGATATGCTTTGTGGGGCATTTGAGCCTTGAAGGGCAGTATCTTTTGACCAGATAGGCCTTTGAGGTTTTGGCCTTTCTTTATTTAAGCCCATCTCGCTGATAATTCTTTGGATTTGCCGGACACCTACCCCATATATCTCAGCCAGTTCTGCTGTAGAGTAGTTGTTCTTGTAAAATTTATAAATAGCTTCGATTGCAGGAAAAAAGAATTTATCTTTAAGAATATTCTTCAGATTTTTTAGTTCCTGTTTTTCTTCTGCGCTGAGCACGGTGTTGTCCAAAATTTGCTTTTGCTCGCGAGTATATGTAATGAGTTCATATTTGCTTATCATGGCATAAATCACCTCAGTAATATTGTACCATTTTTCATGTCGTTTGTCACGTCATTTCACTAAATTAAAATTTAGCGAAATAGGATTTTTAGTTCAGTTTACCATATATTAACATTTTGTTCGCCTATCATATTTTTGAAGAGCAGAATTTTAGGCTGCCAGTGAACTCTATCTTGATTTAGATGACCAAATAGCCAGTGTCTTATTCTGAACGTAATAAATGCAAATAAAAACAATATGCGACATTTTACTCTTTCATCTCAAATGAGAATATTTACCACTTGAAATTGAGTTTATAGGCTGAATTCACTGTATAAATATACCAAACCAAACAATTAACACTTTGTGCGCACAATGTGCATAATTAACATATATACAATTATTAACCATTTATACCCAACCTGTTAGTATTTCAATTGATAAGAGATATCCGATTGTTTTTTTAATACTTATACCGCAGACGTTTTGATAAAAAATCGGATTTAAATACGGATAAAGAACGGATTAATCCATTACAACCTAGAATAAAAACTATAAAAAATAAGAGAATCCGTATTCGGATTCTCTTCAATTAATTTAAATATACAATTAGCTGCTGGATTAAATACTTACTTTAGATTCAATTCCAATTAGGTCGGCATTGGTATCCAATATGGGCTTTACACATTCCTGTATAAATTCATCCACCTGGCCAGGAGCTCTTCCAATGAACTTGCTTGGATCTATGATTGCTTTAATTACATCTTCAGACATCCTAAAAGTATCATCATTGATTATGCGGTCAATCAGGTCATTATTCAATCCTTCACGCTTGACTCTGCTAGCTGCTTCCATAGAATGAATTCTGATTCTCTCATGAAGTTCCTGACGGTCCCCTCCCCTTTTAACTGCTTCCATCATTATATTTTCTGTAGCCATAAAGGGAAGTTCGTTTTTCACATGAGATTCTATGACCTTTTCATACACAACCAGATTACTGCTGACGTTCAGATATAAATTCAGAACACCGTCCAGCGCGAGGAAGGCTTCCGAAACTGACAGCCTTTTGTTGGCAGAGTCATCAAGAGTCCTCTCAAACCACTGAGTTGAGGCTGTGATGGCAGGGTTGAGCGCATCGACTATGATATATCTTGCAAGGGCACCTATTCTTTCGGATCTCATAGGATTTCTCTTGTAAGCCATAGCTGAGGATCCAACCTGGTTCTTCTCAAAGGGCTCCTCAATTTCCTTCATACTCTGTAAAAGTCTCATGTCATTACTGAACTTATATGCGCTCTGTGCTATCTCGGATAGAGTGTTTAGTACTATGGAATCTACTTTTCTGGTATATGTCTGTCCTGTAACTTTATAGGTCTCTTCAAAGCCCATCTTTTCGGCCACTAACTTATCCAGCTTTTTAACCTTTTCTTCATCGTCATTGAATAAGTTCATAAAACTTGCCTGAGTCCCTGTGGTGCCTTTTGCACCTCTCAATTTTAATTTGCTTATCACAAAATCTAAATTCTCAAGATCTATCACCAGGTCCTGAATCCATAAAGTAGCTCTCTTGCCAACAGTAGTGAGCTGCGCAGGCTGAAGATGTGTAAATCCGAGTGTTGGAAACTTCTTATATGTATCTGCGAATTTCGATAAAGCTGCGATAATATTAATCAGTTTCTTTCTGATTACAAGAAGTGCTTCTCTCATTATTATAATGTCGGTATTATCTCCAACGTAGCAGCTTGTAGCACCAAGATGAATTATACCTTTAGCGCTTGGGCACTGTAAACCATAAGCGTAAACATGACTCATAACATCATGACGGATTTCCTTTTCTTTTGCTTCAGCATCTTCGTAATTAATATTTTCTATATTTTTCTTTAATTCCTCTATTTGAACATCAGTAATGTTAAGCCCAAGTTCCTTCTCACTTTCAGCCAGAACCACCCAAAGTTTTCTCCAGGTTATGAATTTCATATCCTCAGAGAATAGATAACTCATCTCCTTTGAAGCGTATCTGGAATTTAACGGCGTATTGTAAGTGTCTCTCATCATTAACCTCCATATAAGTTTCTTTTTTCAATAGATATTATAACATAAAATATGAAACAAAGTAGTTCTAATCCCAAATCTTCCTAATATAATTTACTATAAATATACAAATTATTCAGGAGGAAGTGTATGTACAAATTAAGTTTATTAGACAAAATCTCCATAATTCTCGTCATTATTGGAGCTTTAAATTGGGGAATAATAGGTGCGACCAACATTAATGTTGTTGAAGAGATTGCCAGCATCTTCGGCAGTATTTCATCAATAATCGAACGAATCATTTACATACTTGTAGGTGTGGCCGGTTTGGATTTAATAGTGCTTATCTACAGAAGCAGGAACCAAATAAACATATAAAAGAATGTATACGTATAGAAAAAATGAGGGGACAAAATAGTCACCCTCTTTTTTTATTCCTCTAAAGAATTAATCAATTTTACTAATTCTTCTACAGCATGAGTTTCATCATCGCCGGAGGCTGTTATGATTATGTTGGAATTTCTTGAAACGCCTAAAGACAAAACGCCAATTAAGCTCTTAACATTTGCCTTCTTTCCGTTATGTTCTATTGTTATGTCAGATTTGAAAGAAGATGCCTTCTTAACCAGCAAAGTTGCCGGCCTGGCATGTAATCCTGTTGAACTTTTTACTATAACTTCCCTTGTTACCATTTTCTATAGTCCTCCCTATTTTAATTCTACCGTCATAAATATCTCTTTAGCCTTTGTACTTTTATAGTTTATATCTATTACTTCTACAATTTCCGAATTGGTTATAACCAGCGGAGTTATAGAAGATGCTTGCATTTCAACAAATTCTCTATCGAAAAATAATATCTTTTCACCGGCTTTTACTTTGTCTCCGACCTTAACGTAGGATGCAAAGCCCCTTCCTTCAAGTTTAACGGAATCTATTCCAACATGAATTAAAATCTGAAGGCCTTCCTCCGTTTTAATGCCGATTGCATGCTTGGCATCATATACAAGTATAATCTCACCATCTACAGGAGAATAAACGAAGTTGTCCGATGGCTTTATTGCAGCACCTTCACCCATAATTTTCTTGTTAAACAAGTAATCATTGACTTCAGTTAATGCAACCACCTTACCAGAGATGGGTAAAAAAAGATCAATTTTCTTTGACATATATTAATCACCCTTTGCTTCCAAAATATATCTAATAATAATATAACATGAAAAGTATTAAAATAAAACAATTAAAAATCCATAACCATTACATTTATATAAGATTATTAATAAATTGTTCAAGTCTATCAAGACCTTCTTCTATACTCTCCATGGAAGTTGCATATGATAATCTGATATAATTATCAGTGCCAAATGCGGTTCCGGGTATTACTGCTACCCTGGATTCGTCAAACAATATTTTTGATAAAGATTCAGAGCCTTTGATAACCAAATTATTTATTTTTTTGCCAATTAAGTCTGTGATATTGATCATTACATAAAAAGCGCCCATCGGTTTGAAACAGGTGATATTAGCAATCTCATCTATTCTTTTAACCATAAAGTTTCTTCGCAGCTCAAATTGTTCAAGCATGTAAAATATCCTGTCCTGTGGACCTTTAAGCGCTTCAAGAGCCGCATACTGGGAGATAGAAGTTGGATTAGATGTAGTATGGCTCTGTATACTTGACATTACCTCGATTATCCTCTCAGGACCTGCAGCATATCCAACTCTCCAACCGGTCATAGAATATGTCTTTGACATACCGTTTATAACTACTGTTCTCTCGTATGCGTCATCACTTATGGATGCAATACTTATATGTTTCTTTCCATCATATATAAGTTTTTCATATATCTCATCGGATATAATTAGTAATTCATTTTCCTCGGCAAAGTCTGCTATACTCTTTAAATCATCGTAATCATATACTGTTCCGGTGGGATTATTTGGACTGTTAACCATTATGGCTTTAGTTCTGCTCGTTAGTGCTGACATTAATTCATCCCTACTGCACTTGAAATTATTCTCTTCCTTAGTGTCCACAAACACTGGTACGCCTCCATAAAGCCGTATTAATTCGGGATAAGATATCCAGTAAGGTGCGGTTATTATAATTTCATCACCAGGATTTAATATTGCCTGAAATAAATTGGATAGACATTGTTTGGCTCCTGTTGACACTATTATTTGGGATGTATCATACTTCAATACATTTTCCCTAAAAAGCTTTGTGCATATTGCTCTCTTTAGCTCCAGGATGCCGGAAGAAGAAGTATACTTTGTATGACCCTTATTCATGGCATTTATGGCAGCAGAAATAATATTTTCAGGTGTATTGAAATCAGGTTCTCCAGCACCAAAACTTATAACATCAAAACCATCCTCTCTCATCTTCTTAGCTTTTGCCGTTATCTCCAAGGTTACAGATGGCTGTAAGTTCAAGGATAATCTTGAAAGTTCCATTATTTGTGCCCCCCAATATATTTTGAATAGTAGTCTATAAATTTAGTTGTCAGCTTCTTATCCAGCCCTTTTGATCCAATACCTGTTTCACCCTTTGAATTGCTTCCATGATAATCACTGCCTCCTGAAATGACCAGATGATATTTAATTGCAAAATTATAGAAGTTATTTATATCTCTGTCTTTATGGGAAGGATGAAACACTTCTATTCCATTAAGTCCATATATTTTTAAATCCTTTATTAGTTTCTCCATATTTATGCCTTTATATATCTCACCGGGGTGTGCCAGAACTGATATGCCTCTACAGTCCCTAATGAGCTTTAAAGCTTCCTTGTAACTAATCTTATATCTTTCGATATATGCTGGCCTTCCTTTAGCCAAGTATATATGAAATGCTTCCTTTATGGAATTAACATAGCCTTTTTCTATGAGTAATTTGGCTATATGAGGGCGTCCTAACGTAACAAATTTATTTATTTCAATTTCAGATATTGAAACATCCACATTCAATTTTTTTAGCCTGTCAACTATACTATACAATCTTTCTGCTCTTTCTTTATTAATTTGATCCAGAATCTTCTTTAAAGAAGTATCATTAATATCAATAAAATAACCCAACAGATGAATTTCATACCCGTTATACTCAGAACTGAGTTCTATACCTGGTATTACTTTCAAGTCAGGCAGATTACTGAAAGAATCAGATTGTGACTGTACAGAATCATGATCAGTAATTGAAATACAGTTTATGTTACTGCTGATGGAAAAGTCTATTATTTCAGAAGGAGTCAATATCCCATCTGAATATCTTGAATGTATATGTAAATCCGAGTATATCATTTAAACACCTAATTCCATTATGGAATAAAAATCTATATAAAATATATCATTTATTATGAATAATGTAAATATGTTTCATTCAAACAAAGGCAGACCTTTTCACCGGTCTGCCTTTATAAGTTCATCTGAATCTGGGTTGTACAATAAATTTAATGGCAGTTCGTTCATTTCCATCAATCAATATATCTACAAAGGCTGGTATACAAACCAAATCAATACCACCGGGCGCTACAAACCCTCTGGCGATAGCGATAGCTTTAACTGCCTGATTGATGGCTCCTGCCCCTATAGCTTGAATTTCCACTTCGTCCTTTTCTCTTAATACTCCAGCAAGAGCACCTGCAACAGAATTTGGACTTGATTTTGCTGAAACCTTTAATATTTCCATAGATTAACCCCTCCAAAGCTACTGTACTACAAAAAGTTTATCTGTGTCCACTAATTATAGTTCTACAGATATTTAAAAACTCCTCTTAAACTTTGTAAAAATAAAAACTTTTTACAAGTTTAAAGAGGAGTCTCTCTTTCAACACTAATCAAATATTATTTTGCATAATCAATTGCTCGTGTTTCTCTTATAACATTTACTTTTATCTGTCCAGGGTATTCTAATTCATTTTCAATCTTCTTTACTAGATTTCTAGATAATTCTATCATTCCAGCATCGTCAATTTGTTCTGGTTTAACCATAATTCTAACTTCTCTGCCTGCTTGAATGGCATATGACTTTTCTACGCCTTCATATGAATTTGCAATTTCCTCTAACTTTTCCAATCTCTTGATATATGCTTCCAGAGTTTCTCTTCTAGCACCAGGTCTTGCGGCAGATATAGCATCCGCAGCTTGAACGAGAATAGCTTCCAGGGATTGCATTTCTACATCGCCATGATGAGCTCCTATTGCATTAACCACTATGGCGGATTCGTGATATTTTTTTGCAATATCTGCACCGATTAATGCATGTGGGCCTTCTACCTCGTGATCTACTGCTTTACCAATATCGTGAAGCAGTCCGGCTCTTTTGGCTAATGTAGGATCTAGCCCAAGTTCTCCGGCCATTAGTCCTGCAAGATATGAAACCTCCAGGGAATGCTTTAATACATTCTGTCCGTAACTTGTTCTATACTTCAATCTTCCCAGTAGTTTAATTAACTCTAAATGAAGTCCATGTACACCTGTTTCGAAGGTTGCCTGTTCGCCTTCTTCCTTTATGTCATTTTCCACTTCTTTCTTTGCCCTCTCAACCATCTCTTCTATTCTGGCGGGATGAATTCTGCCGTCAATGATGAGCTTTTCAAGAGCAATTCTGGCAACTTCCCTTCTTATAGGATCAAAACTTGAAAGTATAACAGCTTCTGGAGTATCATCAATTATTAAATCTACTCCGGTAAGGGTTTCTAGAGTACGGATATTTCTACCTTCTCTACCAATTATTCTACCCTTCATTTCATCGTTTGGAAGAGCAACAACATGTACTGTTGACTCGGAAACATGATCTGCCGCACACCTTTGAATGGCGGTTGTTATGATTTCCCGGGCTTTTTTATCGCAATCTTCCTTGGTTCTGGCTTCAAAATCCTTGATCATTACAGCGGCATCATGCTTTAATTCTGAACTTAGCTCATCCAAAAGTAAAGCTTTTGCCTCCTCTGAGGACAATCCAGCTAGTCTTTCCAGTTCCTCTCGTTCCTTTTGGTACAATTCCTTAATACTGTTTTCCAATAGCTGAACCTCTTGAAGCTTTTTGTTTATACCTTCTTCTTTCTTTTCGAGCATATCGCTCTTCTTATCCAAGGACTCTTCCCTTTGAAGTATTCTTCTCTCCATTCTCTGGATTTCATTTCTTCTCTCTCTGGATTCACGTTCAAAATCAGTTCTTAGCTTATGAACTTCTTCCTTTGCCTCTAAAATTGCTTCCTTTTTCTTTGAATCCGCTTCCTTTTTAGCATTTTCTACTAAATTGGAAGCCTCCTGTTCGGCTTTCACTAATTTCTGTTCTACTAATCTTTTTCTTATTAGAAATTCCACTACTATAGCAATTGTTACAACTATATAGATTGCAACTGCTATCAACTTATCCATACGAACACCTCCTTTGCTTATTTCGCACAATTTGTTTTAGTAATGAAAGCTTAGAAAAGGTGTCATATTATTCAATTTTATTATTCACTATGATAAACCAGTATTTGTATTTATTTTATATTATTTTTCTTATAATGTCAAGTTGAAAACCTTTTTAGAATTTAAAGTCAAAAAATACTTTACATATAGAATATTATGTAACCCGAATTAAGTTATAAACTACAATAATATAAAATAAGGAGCTGGCAATTCCATTACCAACTCCCTTAATCTTACTTTTCAGATGCTTTTCCTTCTTTGACCTCTGTTACCACATTTGTTATCGGCAGTTCATATTTTTTTCTGATCAAATTCTCAATCTCAAGCATTGTATCCGGATTTTCCCTGAAGTACTGTTTGGCATTTTCTCTTCCCTGACCTAATCTCGCTTCACTGTACGAAAACCAGGCTCCGCTCTTCTGAACTATATTTTCACGGACTCCAACGTCAAGGATTGTACCTTCTTTAGATATTCCCTCGTTATACATGATATCGAATTCTGCCTGTCTGAAAGGTGGAGCTACCTTATTCTTAACTACCTTGACTCGTGTTCTGTTTCCTATTACTTCTTCACCCTGCTTTATTGAATCAATCCTTCTTATATCCAAACGAACAGAAGCATAGAATTTTAATGCTCTTCCTCCAGGAGTAGTTTCTGGATTACCGAACATAACTCCAACCTTTTCTCTTAGTTGGTTTATGAATATGGTCAGGCATTTGGACTTGTTAATGGATCCTGCTAACTTCCTAAGGGCCTGGGACATAAGTCTTGCCTGTAATCCTACATGAGAATCACCCATTTCTCCTTCAATTTCTGCTCTAGGAACCAGTGCCGCAACAGAGTCTACTACGATAGTATCTATTGCATTTGACCTGACAAGTGCTTCAGCAATTTCCAAAGCCTGTTCTCCGGTGTCTGGCTGGGAAACAATAAGATTATCTATATCAACACCTAATTTTTTTGCGTAGCTTGGATCAAGGGCGTGTTCTGCATCTATAAAGGCTGCAGCTCCTCCCATTTTTTGAGTTTCAGCAATGATATGGAGAGCCACTGTAGTCTTACCCGAAGATTCAGGACCAAATACCTCTATTATTCTTCCTCTTGGTACTCCGCCAATCCCCAGGGCTATGTCAAGGTCTAAACATCCGGTTGGTATTGAATCCAAATTTAATACACTGTGTTCTCCAAGTTTCATAACGGAACCTTTACCAAACTGTTTCTCAATTTGACTCATCGCCATCTCTATGGCTTTCAATTTTTCAACATCCAAATTTGCCATTGTACTTTCCTACCTTTCCGAACAAGCGTTCTATATTCAATTATAAAGCAATTCTTGTTTATAGTCAACATCATATTAAAAGTTCCTCATTAAAAGGAACTTATGTTTGTAGACATCTTAATTCTTGCCAAATATGCTTGTTTTATTCAATGTGTCAATATAATAAAATAAATAAATATTTGGTTTGCCGGTAAGACATAAAACTATTTACTTTTCAACCTTGATTATATGCCTGTTTTTAGCGAAATAATCATATCCTGATAATAATGTAATAATTACAGTGATATACAGCATAGGTAAAGTCAATTCAGTGACCAAACTTTTTATATTTGAATAATAAATTAGGTTAACCATGGAACCACTTTGAGCAGATAGATTGTATTCCAATAAGGCAATAATGATGGCAATTATCTGAATCACCGTTTTTATTTTACCCCACCAGCTGGCAGCAATAACCATGCCTTCACTGGCAGCTATAGTTCTGAGTCCACTTACTGCAAACTCTCTGGCTATTATGACTACTGCGGCCCAGGAAGGTACTATATGGTATTCAACTAATGATATGAGCGCTGCAGTCACAAGCAGCTTATCTGCCAGCGGGTCCATAAATTTCCCGAAAACGGTAATCTGATTTCTTGTCCTGGCTATGTAACCGTCTAACTTGTCAGTTAGAGCGGCAATAATAAATACTAAAGTAGCTATCGCGCTGCCGTAAGGAATTCCTTTTATTGCAATAAAAACTAAGAATATCGGTACGAGAAAAATCCTCAAAAGTGTCAGCTTATTTGCAAGATTCATAATAAACATCTCCTACTAAATCATATTCGCCGGCTTCACTAACCCTCACCATTACATACTCGCCAATCTTAATATTCTTATGAGGATTAATATATATCATTCCATCAATTTCAGGAGCCATATACTGAGTTCTTCCAATAAAGTATTCGCCGTCATAATTCTCCACAAGTGTTTCGTACACTTTACCAATTTTATTCTTGTTATTATTGAATGATACCTGCTGCTGTAGCAGCATTACTTTTTCCTCACGTTCCTTCTTCAGTTCATCATCGATCATATTATTCAATCTGGCGGCAGCAGTTCCATCTTCCGGCGAATACTGGAACACTCCCATATTCTCAAAAGCTGTTTGCTTAACAAAATAGAGAAGTTCATTAAAGTCTTCCTCAGTTTCACCAGGAAAGCCAACTATAAAGGTCGTCCTGAGCGCAATATCCTTTACTCTTTCCTTTAATTTATCAATTACTGATATAATTGTTTCCTTTGTACCTCTTCTTCCCATGAGCTTTAAAATATTATTGCTGATATGCTGAATGGGCATGTCAATATATTTACAAACCTTTGGGTTTGTTTCAATTACTTCAATAAGTTCATCTGTTATTTCCTCTGGATAACAATACAGTAATCTGATCCATTTTATCGCATTAACCTTGGATATCTCATTTATGAGCTCCGAAAGCTTCTTTTCACCATATAAATCCGAACCGTACATGGTTGTATCCTGGCCTATGATTATTACTTCAGTAACACCCTGGCTGGCTATATCCTTCACTTCCTTCAGGATGCTCTCAATAGTCCTGCTTCTGTACGGCCCCCGGATATTTGGTATGGCACAGTAGGTACACCTGTTATTACAACCCTCGCTTATCCTTACGTATGCATAGTTCTTCCCTGTTGTAATTATTCTTTCTCCTTCATTGACTACCGTATTTTCTGAACAGAGAACAACTTTTTCATGATCATCATAAAACTTTTCTATAGTTTGAAGTATCTTATCATAGTCATTTACTCCAAGCATTATATCGATTTCCGGCATTAATTCCTGAAGATCCTTGCTGTACCTTTGGGTAAGACACCCCGTGGCAATAAGAACCTTGCAGTTATACTTGTTCTTATACTCCGCCATTTCCAGGATTGTATTTATTGACTCCTGCTTGGATGACTCTATGAAACCGCAGGTATTAACAATGATAATATCTGCTTCCTTCGGATTATTTGTAAGATCGAACTTATCTCTTAAGTTTCCAAGTATTATTTCGCTGTCTACTCTATTTTTATCACATCCAAGACTTACGATGCCCAATTTGTACTTCGTCAATTTGCTTCCTCCTAATGTTTAAATATACAAATATATTTTAAAACTCTTTTATACTTTTAACAAGAGTTTTTTGTTAATCCTCAGCCAAAGTATCTGTATCCGGTAAATGCTCCATATCAATCAAAATTTGACGGGGTTTGCTTCCATCCCTGCCAGATATTATCCCCCTTGCTTCAAGCTGATCTATTATTCTTGCAGCCCTATTATAGCCTATTCTTAACCTTCTCTGCAAAAGCGAGGTAGATGCTTGTCCGCATTCAACAACAATTTTAATTGATTCGTCCAATAATTCATCATAATCATCTTCAATATCTTGACTTGAATTGATATGATTTAGTATCTCTTCCTTGTATTCACTTTCTCTCTTCTGGCTTTTTATGAAATTTACAACCTTTTCTACTTCTTCTTCTGATATAAAAGCTCCTTGAATTCTTATTGGCTTGGACTCACCTACCGGATAAAAAAGCATGTCTCCTTTACCCAAAAGTTTTTCAGCTCCAGTACAGTCTAAAATTGTTCTGGAATCAATCTGACTTGATACAGCAAAAGAAACCCTTGAAGGAATATTTGCCTTTATAACTCCAGTTATTACATCAACCGATGGACGTTGAGTCGCAATTACCAGATGCATACCTGCAGCTCTTGCCATTTGTGCTAGTCTTCCAATATAGTCTTCAACCTCTCCCGGGCAAACCATCATTAAATCTGCAAGCTCATCTACAATAATAACTATCCACGGAAGTTTTTCTGTTACCTTGCCTTTTCCCAGTAGTTCATTATAGCCTTCTACGTTTCTTACAGAATTATCTGCAAAAAGCTTATATCTCCTAGTCATTTCATTTACTGCCCAGTTGAGGGCTCCTGCCGCTTTTTTTGGATCAGTTACTACCGGAATCAAAAGGTGAGGTATCCCATTATATACACTTAATTCTACTACCTTCGGATCCACCATAAGCAGTTTTACATCATCAGGAGAATATTTATAAAGCAGACTGATAATCAGAGAATTGATGGACACACTTTTTCCTGAACCAGTAGCGCCGGCGATCAGAACATGGGGCATCTTTGCCAGGTCGCCAATCACACAGTTGCCAGCTATATCCTTGCCAAGGGCAAAAGCTATATTTTGTCTGCTGTTTTTGAATTCCTCCGAATCTAAAACTTCCCTTAAGTACACCGGCATCAGTTCTTTATTCGGTACTTCTATACCAACAGCAGCCTTTCCCGGTATAGGAGCTTCAATTCTGACACCTTTAGCTGCAAGACCCAGAGCTATATCATCAGATAAATTCACAATTTTACTTACTTTAACACCGGAACTTGGAGCCAGTTCATATCTGGTGACAGAAGGTCCCTTGGTCACCTGGATTACCTTTGCCTCTACGCCGAAGCTGTTTAGAGTTTCCTCCAATTTTGAGGCACTGTTTAATAAACCCTTCTTGTCATCCTTATTCATATTTTGAGTATTGTTTATGTTCAGCAGCTCAACTGCAGGAAATTGATATTCCATGGAAGGTTCCGCAGAATTCATAACTATTTCATTTGATATCTCATCGCTTATCTCATCGTTGGAACCGTCATCATCCTTATTTCTCTTAGAAACAGCAGTTGTATCCATCTGTAATACAGCGGTATCTTCAGGGGTTACATTCTTCATAAAATCTATTATCTTTATTTTTTTGTTGATATCCTTTAAATATGCACCCTTATCAGTAGAGGGAGCTTCACTACCTGCAGCTTCTTGAACTACAGGTACTGGCTTTGGGTTCTTTCCGGATTTTCGTGAAATCATATAATTACGCATCAAATCTATCAGAGTTATTTCAAATATAATTATCATACTGATAATATATATTGCAATATGAAGTATGTAACAACCTGCAGCTCCCAATAGCTTGTAAAGCGGAACTGATATTATGTAGCTTAGAATTCCGCCGTGAATCGCATGTGGGCTGTTAAAAAGTGTCTCCAAGCCGCTCCAAAAACTGTCCTTATAAAAACTGTGAATGTTTATCAGCTGTATAAGCAGTAATGAATTTATAATAAACAGAACTATTCCATAAAACTTTTTTTGAAATTTAAGACTTCCTTTTGATATTATCATGCAAAGTCCGATAAATATTATCATGACCGGCAGCAGAAATGCTCCTACGCCAAGTAAGGCCCGCTGCATTCTTTCAATAAATCTACCAAACAAACCTGCCATATCCGAGGCAAATATACTAAAAAGCATTAACATGCCTAATGCTATCAAAATTACACCCCGGATGTCATGATTTAAATTAGATGTTTTCTTCTTCCTGGCCACAAAATCCACCCCCTCTGTAATATTTCTACGTGATTTTTTAATATCCTTTTTTTAAGAAAAATTTAACCATAGGTTACAGTAAAGTTCCAGGGTGACATTTATGCATATTAATACAAGATGAATATTGTTAAAGATTTGTGAGCATGCATAATTTTATTATTTACCCTGGAACCCTAATACCTATGGCTGTTTTTGAGCTTGAGCATTTTGTTTTTGTTCATCTATCAGACTGTATAATTTGGATAAGGCATCCTTTATTCCGCCGACTTCGTTAATTATACCGCTTTCTACTGCCTGCTGTCCAATTAGAATAGTACCCATATCATTTAGAAGTTCATCTGTCTGCAGCATCATATTTTGCAATGATTCTTTGTCAACTCTAGAGGTTCTCACAACAAAATCGATTATTCTTTTCTGCATTTTATTAAAATACTCAAAGGTTTGTGGAACACCGATAACCATGCCAGTCATTCTGATTGGATGTACTATCATTGTTGCTGTAGGAGAAATAAAAGAATACCTTGCTGAAGTAGCGAGTGGTACTCCAATGGAATGACCGCCGCCTATAACTAACGAAACAGTAGGCTTGCTCAGACTGTTTATCATCTCTGCGATGGCGAGTCCAGCCTCTACATCGCCGCCTACTGTATTTAATATGATAAGCAGCCCCTCTACCCTATCGTCCCTCTCCATACCTATAAGCTGTGGAATTACGTGTTCATACTTTGTAGCTTTTGTTTGGGGAGACAGCAAGTTGTGCCCCTCTATTTGACCTATTATGGGTATAACTTGAATTCTTTCATCAGGACGTGGTATTTCAACATTCCCTAATTCTTTTATATTCTCCAGTTTTTCTTCCTTCTGTTCAACTTTTTCTTCATCAGCCAAAGCAATCCCTCCATTTACATTTGCTTTCTTTATTTTGCTCAACGGAGGGAATTAATATTCTTTTTTTGCTGAGTCCTAAAGTCCAAACTCTCCATGTAATGCCAATATTGCTTTTGCAGTATTTTCAGATTTAACAAGGCACCAGATAGTCATATGAGAATCTGCAGTCTGAAGGACATCAATTCCTTCTTTTCTGAGCCTCTTAAGGATTCTAGCCATGACACCTGGAACACCTTTCATACCTGAACCTATTATTGCTATTTTACTGCAA